>CANGLK010000075.1 GCA_947454735.1 Candidatus Nanopelagicaceae bacterium | reverse complement strand
GTGATCTACTGGGTTCATAACAACACCACGAACAGATGGACGAACGCCTAACCAGCGCTTACGTCCAGCCTTTCCGTAGTTGATGTTGCCGTGCTCAGCATTTCCAACTTCACCAACAGTTGCGCGGCAACGAACATCTACATTGCGGATTTCGCCAGATGGCATACGAAGCTGTGCGTATGGTCCATCCTTTGCAACGAGCTGCACTGATGCGCCAGCTGAACGAGCGATCTTCGCTCCGCCACCTGGGCGAAGTTCGATTGCGTGAACAGTTGTACCTACTGGGATGTTGCGAAGTGGCAAGTTATTACCAGGCTTGATATCAGCCTTTGGGCCGTTCTCAATCTGCTGGCCTTGCACAAGCTTATTTGGAGCGATGATGTAACGCTTTTCGCCATCTGCATAGTGAAGAAGCGCGATATTCGCTGAACGGTTTGGATCGTATTCGATATGAGCGACCTTTGCTGGAACGCCATCCTTATCGTTACGTGTGAAGTCAATGAGACGGTAAGCGCGCTTGTGTCCACCACCCTGGTGACGAACAGTTACACGACCCTGATTGTTACGGCCACCCTTTGAGTGAATTGGGCGAACGAGTGACTTCTCAGGTGTTGAGCGTGTGATCTCTGCGAAATCTGATACAGATGCTCCACGCTGACCTGGTGTGGTCGGCTTAAGTTTGCGAAGTGCCATTTATGGTTTCCTCTCTTTAAGGTCCCGTCTCAATTAAGAAACAGGGCCTCCGAAGATGTCGATACGGTCGCCAGCGGCCACATGAACGATTGCTCGCTTTGTGTCTTTGCGCTTTCCATCACCAAAACGTGTGCGCTTATTCTTTCCTGGGCGGTTGAGTGTGTTAACACTGACAACCTTGACTCCGAATACCTTCTCAACAGCGATCTTGATCTCTGTCTTGTTAGCATCTGGTGAAACCAAGAATGTGTACTTGTTTTCATCTAGCAATCCGTAGCTCTTCTCAGAGACAACTGGTGCTAGCAAAATGTCGCGGTAATCCTTCATTATGCAGATACCTCACTTTCGCGTGCGACTGACTTAACAGACTTTCCTGCTGTCTTCGCCTTGAGGAAATCTTTGATCGCTGCTTCTGAGAAGACAACGTCATCGCTCTTCAAGATGTCGTATGCATTGAGCTGATCTGGAACGAGGAGGTGAAGGTTCTCAGCGTTACGAAGTGAACGCCATGCGAGATCTTCTGTGCGAGATACAACAACCAAGAGGTTCTTGCGCTCTGAGAACTGACGAACTGCTGTGAGTGCATTCTTTGTAGAAGCCTCTGCTGCAATCTGATCAAGTACGTGAAGACGATCATTGCGCTGACGATCAGAGAGAACTCCGCGAAGAGCTGCTGCGATCATCTTCTTTGGTGTGCGCTGTGCATAGTCACGAGGACGAACTGCATGTGCTGCACCACCACCACGCTGAAGAGGAGCACGGACAGAACCCTGACGAGCACGACCTGTTCCCTTCTGCTTGAAAGGCTTCTTACCTGAACCAGAAGTTTCACCACGGTTCTTTGCCTTCTGAGTTCCCTGGCGTGCTGCAGCGAGCTGCGCTGTAACAACCTGGTGAATTAAAGGAATGTTTGTCTGAGCGTCGAAGATATCTGCAGGTAGATCTACTGATCCAACCTTCTTACCTTCTGCGTTCTTGACTTCGAGTGTAAGCGCCATGGCTTATGCACCTGCCTTTACTGTCTCGACAACTGCCTTCTTTGCAGCTGAACGGATGAAGACAAGGCCTCCATCAGTACCTGGAACTGCGCCCTTGATGAGGAGCAAATTACGCTCTGCATCGACGCCAGCAACGATGAGGTTCTGAGTAGTGATCTTCTCGTTACCCATACGACCCATCATGCGCATTCCCTTGAAAACGCGACCTGGTGTAGAACATGCTCCGATTGAACCTGGCATACGGTGCTTACGATCAACACCGTGTGAAGAACCAAGACCACCGAAACCGTGGCGCTTCATAACACCAGCAGTTCCCTTACCTGTTGAAGTACCGGTTGCATCTACAACCTCTCCAATTTCGAAAGTTGTTGCGCCGATCTCCTGGCCAATTGTGTAATTAGCTGCAGAGAGTGTGCGGAGTTCTGCAATGCTGCGACGAGGAGTGACGCCAGCCTTTGCAAACTGTCCAGCCTGTGGCTTATTAACCTTCTTTGGGTCAATCGCACCGAATCCGAGCTGAACAGCTGAGTAGCCATCCTTCTCAGGTGTGCGAAGACCGGTAACGATGCATGAATCTACAGAGACCACAGTTACTGGGATCATCTTGTTCTGTGCATCGAAAATCTGTGTCATTCCAAGCTTCTTACCAAGAACGCCCTTGATGGACGAACCGTAAGACTGAGTAACAGTTGTATATGCCATTTAGTTTCGTCCTTTCCTTAGAGCTTAATCTCGATGTCGACGCCAGCTGGCAAGTCGAGGCGCATCAATGAATCAACAGTCTTAGGTGTTGGGTCGATGATGTCGATGAGGCGCTTATGTGTGCGCATCTCGAAGTGCTCGCGGCTGTCCTTGTACTTGTGAGGAGAGCGAATCACGCAATATGTGTTCTTCTCTGTTGGTAGCGGCACTGGACCCGCGACGGTTGCACCTGTGCGCTCGACTGTCTCAACGATCTTCTTCGCTGATGAATCGATTACCTCATGGTCATACGCCTTGAGTCGAATGCGGATCTTTTGTCCCGCCATGTGAATCTCCTCTTTACTTAATCTTTTAGTACTGCTTCGGTAAATTTAATTTTCAATCTTCAAAACTTTTGTTTTAGTGGCGGCGGTTTTAAGGCCGCCGCCACTTCAACGTTTAGAGCTGGATTACTTCTTGATCTTTGTAACGCGACCTGCACCTACTGTGCGGCCACCTTCACGGATTGCGAAGCGAAGTCCTTCTTCCATAGCGATTGGCTGGATGAGAGTTACAAACATCTCAGTGTTATCGCCAGGCATAACCATTTCTGTGCCTTCTGGAAGTGTTACAACACCAGTTACGTCAGTTGTACGGAAGTAGAACTGTGGACGGTAGTTGTTGAAGAATGGAGTGTGACGTCCTCC
>CANGLK010000074.1 GCA_947454735.1 Candidatus Nanopelagicaceae bacterium | reverse complement strand
GATGGAAATATCTCAACTGCCCTAGGAATTGCATCGCAACGCAAGGAGACAGTCGCCGTACTTGGAGATCTGAGCTTCCTCCATGACATTACTGGCTTAATCCATGACGAGAAGATCAACCTCAAGATTATCGTCATTGATAACAATGGCGGGGGAATCTTCTCTACCTTGGCTCACCGCGGAGTGGCAGGTTTTGAGAGCATCTTTGGTACTCCACATAACTTGGATCTCATAAAGATTGCGACAGCATTTGGTCTTGAAACATCAGTAGTTACCAAGCAATCAGAGCTGATTACAGAGCTATCAAAGCCGGTTGATGGCATCTCACTTGTTCTTGTAAAGGTTCCTGACCGCGATAGCAATGCAGATAATCTGCAGGCAATTTACAACTCAGTAGATTCGATTTAAGTTAAAGCAGAACGCATCGCGCTAAATTTAGCGTTGCTCTCAGCAAGTTCAACTTCAGGATCTGATCCTGCAACGATTCCACATCCTGCGAAGATTCGAATCTCATTGCCGGTTACCTGACCAGAGCGAAGTGCAATTCCCAGTTCACCATCTCCACGCGCATCAATCCAACCAACAGGTCCTGCATAGCGACCACGGTTCATTCCCTCAATCTCGTCAATAACATCAAATGCAATATTGCGCGGTGTTCCACAGACAGCAGCTGATGGATGGAGTGATTTAAGGAGCGCGAAGGCATCAACATGATGCTTTGATTCAAGGAGGTTTCCGGTGACATCAGTTGCAAGGTGCATAACATTTGCGAGGTGAAGTACAAAGGGAGCTTCAGGAACGTTCGTTGAAGAACAGAAAGGCTCGAGCGCATCTGCAACTGAGCGAACTGCATATTCATGCTCTTCGAGGTCCTTCGATGATCGAGCGAGTGAACCTGCAAGTGCGAGGTCACGCGCATCATCTCCCGTGCGAGGAATCGTTCCTGCAAGTACGCGCGATGTCACCATTCCGCGTGAAAGTCGAAGTAGAAGCTCTGGTGTTGCACCGATTAATCCGTCAACAGAGAAGACCCATGTCGCCGGATAGTTCTCAGCTAACTTTGTAAGTACTGGTCGAACATCAATTGCACCGTTAGTTGATGCAATCAAATCACGGGCAAGGACAACCTTCTCAATCTCTGACTTATCAATCTTTGCAATCGCTTGAGCAACGCGAGTTTCCCACTGCTGCTCCGTCAGAGTGCCCTGGCCCCATTCAAATCTCTGATCTGTAAATGTTGGCGCCTTATCTGTAAGTACCGGTTGTGGACCGTCACCAATCCATGTGATCCATGAGTTCTCGCCCTTTGTACCAACAATGACGCGGGGGATTACTGCAATTGATTCTTCATTGCGATCAAAGCTAAAGGATGTAAAAAGTACTGGCCCTGTTCCACTTCCGTGGACAGAGTTTGAGATCGTGAAGGTCTCTAATTGTTGATGCCACCACGTGCGCACTTGTTCAAAACGAGCTTTACCGCTGACGCGGATCGATGCATATTCGCCCCAACCCACAAGACCTTCGCCGCCACGCACCCATGAATACTGTGAATCTTCAGGGAGAAGTTGCAACAAAGGTAGGTGAGAACCAATGCGATTGGTTGTGACAGGAACTAATGAGGACATCAGTAATTAATTACTTATTAAGTGTCGAAGCAATTTTGCGCCAGATCAGCGGAAGAGATGTACCAACGATTGCAATCTTGAGTACTTCACCGATGATAAATGGTGTGAAGCCTGCTGCGATTGTTGCTGACCATGTGAGGTTCAAAGAATTGTGAAGCCAGAGAAGACCAAATCCAAAGATTGTCACTTCACCAAGAAGAAGGGCAGGGTATGAAGTAAGAAACTTCTGATCTGCTCTGCGATCTGCAAGGTAACCAAGGAGCAGTGATGCCAGAAGCATGCCGATGAGGTAACCACCGGTTGCTCCCATTACACGATCAATTCCGTGATTGGCAGACGTTGCAGATGGAGCGAAGATTGGAGCTCCTGCTATTCCCGCGAGAATGTATGTTGCAAATGTTGTAAAGCCAAGGCGAGCGCCATATGTCGTTCCGACGAGCAGCGCAGCAAGGGTCTGACCTGTGACAGGGACCGGAGATCCTGGAACTGGAATTGATACTTGAGCCATCGCGGAGATGAATCCAACACCGCCAACAATGAAGAGGGCATGTGTAAGCGCCGTGCTGCGTGGAGCAACGGCGACGCGAAGTGTGGCTGTAGATGACATATGTCCTCCAGAAATGGCTCAGGGCTAAAAGTTGTAGCGAAGCCTACCTTTGCGCCAGACTACTGACATGTACAGAGCCGGCATGGATAAGAATCCTGAAGAGGTTGCCAAGATGTTCGATGGCGTGGCAAAGCGCTATGACCTCGTCAACGACCTCTTGAGCCTTGGCCAGACCAAGCGTTGGCGTAAGCAGGTCACCAAGCTCATCGATCCAAAGCCCGGGATGGAGATCCTCGATATGGCAGCCGGTCCCGGCGCCAGCTCCGAGCCGCTCGCCAAGGCTGGCGCAACGGTGACTTCGGCCGATTTCTCCCATGGAATGCTAGATGCGGGCCGTAAACAGCGCCCATACCTCAATTTTCAATGGGCAGATGCCCTCAAACTCCCTTTTGGGGATAACTCCTTTGACCTCTACACAATCTCCTTTGGCCTGCGTAACACCCATAAGACTGATGTTGCGCTCAAAGAGGCCCTTCGCGTCATCCGCCCAGGTGGTCGCCTCGTGATCGTGGAGTTCTCAGCCCCTACGTGGCGTCCGTTTCGTACCATTTATACCAATTACCTCATGAGCGCCCTCCCATGGATCGCCAAGAAGACCTCCTCGAATCCAGATGCCTATATCTACCTCGCAGAATCCATCAAGGCATGGCCGAATCAGGCGGCGCTCGCTGCCATTATTGAGAAGGCTGGCTGGTCTCAGGTCACGGTCAAGAACCTGACCGGAGGAGTTGTCGCAGTTCACATGGCCGTCAAGCCATAACGATTTCAACTACAGGCAGTACCGCCTAGACTTACGGCTCGTGAGCGCTAATCCATATTTGCCCATCATCATTCTCTTTGCGATTGGATTCGGCTTCGCCGCATTCTCAGTCGGCATTGCAGCAATTACCGGTCCTGCTCG
>CANGLK010000073.1 GCA_947454735.1 Candidatus Nanopelagicaceae bacterium | reverse complement strand
GGCACTCGAGGCTTAACTTGTGCGCGCGAAGGGATTCGAACCCCTAACCTTCTGATCCGTAGTCAGATGCTCTATCCGTTGAGCTACGCACGCTTATTTATTTGTAGAACGCGAATAATACCTTCTTATTAGAGGGCGCCCAAATTGAGTAATTCCTCGCGGGAAACAGCCTTTTTACGAGGCTTTCCAAGGGGTTCACCAGCAGCAATCTCTGCTGCGTTGATCTGCTCCCAATGTAACTGAGTCACTACCTTTTCATGGGTAATGATTTCTGTGAGATCACCTGAATCCTTCGGTGAATCCAAATGTGAAACGAGAAGTTTCATCACATCGGCCGCATCTGATTTATTCGTTCCGATAACACCTGATGGGCCTCGCTTTGCCCAGCCAACCACATAGAGATTGCCATCTACATGGCCCTCGTCATTTACGACTTTTCCATGTGCAAATGGAATTCCTTCAAGCGAAGGGGATTCGTATCCAATCGCTGTGATTACAAGGCCACATTTGATTGAGAAGGTCTCATCTCCACCTGTGCGCCTAAATAAAACTTCCTCAACCTTGCCATCGCCCTTAATCTCAATAGGTGTAGCCATAAATTGGAAACGCATTGTGCGCTCATGTGAAGTTGGTTCACGCTCTGCAATTACCGTCATTGCATCTAAGTTGGACTTCGTATCTTTCTCAATCTCATCGCCTGCGCGAACAATTGCTGCAGAGATATCTTCTGGCTCAATAACAACATTTGTGTGTTCAAGTTTAGGAAGTTCACGAAGCTCAGGGGATGTGAATGCCGCATGTTCGGCGCCACGACGCGCGCTAATTACAACTTCGCGAATTGCGCTCTCCTTAAGAGCATCGATTGCGTGATCTGCAGTATCTGTTGGGTCTAACTCGGATGGTTCAAGGGCCAACATTCGCGCAACATCCATCGCAACATTTCCTGCGCCAATCACAACTGCAGTCTGTGATGAGAGATCGAATTTCTCATCTTTAAAATCTGGATGTGCGTTATACCAAGGGACAAACGTTGCAGCAGATAGCGAACCTGGAAGCTCTTCACCTGGAATACCAAGGTTCTTACCCTTTGGAGAACCAGTTGCAATGACTACTGCGTCATAGCGTTCACGCAATTGATCAATTGTGATATCGCTACCTAGCTCGACATTTGCAAAGAGGCGAAATTCAGGAGTATTGGCAATCTTCTCAAAGACCTTTGAGACGCTCTTAATCTTTGGGTGATCCGGAGCAACGCCACTGCGAACTAAACCCCACGGTGTTGGGAGGCGCTCGATCATGTCGATTGAGAAAGCGAATTCATTAGTAGCCAGGTTCTGAAGAGCCTGAGCTGCAAAGTAGCCGGCAGGACCAGCACCGACAATCGCGACTTTATAGCTCTTCATGCTTTCCCCTGCCTCTCAAGAAGGTTGAGTTTACCGCTTAGAGCAGAACGCTCAAACCTCACAAAACCTTCACGATTGTTATCTACTGCTGAGTTCTGTAGATATTCAAGGCGAGGAGTTTTAGCCTTTCTCTACTAAATAGGTGAAGGGGATATTTGTGAAGCGAATTCATTACAGCGCCATCGTTTTGGCAATCATCACTCTGGCCTTGCAGCCAATCACCGCTCAGGCCGCATCAACAAAGAATCCATATGGCACGGCGACAGTTGATCCAGCCGCTCCCAATGAAATTATTCTCACCATTTCCAAAGGAAAGATAAAGGCAGCCTTTGCCTACTCTCGACTAGAGAAATTGAAGCAGAGCACAATCTCTATCTACGAACCATTTCTTAAGAAGCGTCAATATTTCACAGTGATTCCTCTAGAGAGATTATTTTTATTTGCAGGAATAACTGGCAAAGATAAGGTCTTTACAAAAGCTCTCAATGATTATCAATTTAACGCAACCGCTCAGCAATTTATCGATGCTCATGCCTATCTAGCAATCAAGCGAAATGGCGCTTCTATTGGCTACGATCAAGGTGGACCGATTCGCATCATATTTCCAGATGACAGCAAGTGGGCAAAGAATCTTGACGCCTGGAACTGGTCTCTCTCCACTATCAGCGTAAAGTAGTGCGATGCAGGTCGAGCGTGATGCATCAAATGAGGTAGTTACTCGCCTGCGGGTTTCCAAGTTTCAGTACCTCTTCGCCTTTATAGCAATCATCGCACTTGCAGCTCTTGGCCTCTCATCTGTACTTGAATCACGGAGCGCTGGCACGCGCACAAAAATTTTGAGTGATATTGAAACTCCAGCAGCAACGATTATCTTCTCTCAACGTGAAACGTTGGTTTATGCAACAAAGCTTGCGCTCTGGTCTAACGGTGGTACTACACGAAGAGAAGTTCAAATCTCGCGAAATCTTCTAGCCCAACGTCTCGCCGTAGTTGATTCCAGCGGAAAGTCGATGGGCGAGAGAGCAAATGGCGCATATTGGAGAGCGCTCCGATCGGCAGATGCAATTGTCGATGCAGCGCCAATGGGGATTCTTCCTGAATCTATTCACAAAGAGACAAGCTCTCGGCTAATTCCGGTAATTGATGCAATCGTTGCCGAGGCAAGGACTCTCGTCGTCTCCTATCAAAAATCAGTCGATCGAGAGATGGAAGTTGCCGCACGCGATGCCGCTCGACGCGATTCCCTCAATCTCCTTCTCCTCTATCTCTTCATCATCTCTGGTGGCTTGGCGCTACTACTCAATGTCAGGGGCAACTTTAGAAATTACCGTGCTGCACGAAGCGCTCTTGCCCTCGAGGAGGAGCGACTTGAAGCAACTCAAGCTCGCCTGGCTGAGGCCGAGAGAACAGTGACGCAACTCAAGGATCTAGATTCGGCTAAGAACTCACTTATCTCGACCGTTAATCATGAATTACGGACTCCCTTGACTTCAATCATTGGCTATATCGAACTCTTGCAGCGCGATACTGAGAAGCGAGAGCCGAGTGAGATGGCTCAATACCTTGAGGTTCTTGAGAGAAACTCTCACGTTTTATTAACGCTGGTCGAGAGCTTGCTCTCCTTAAGTAGATTCGATGGCCACGACGGTCGCCTACCTGAAGAATTGGTCAATCTCGGCGAGGTTCTCGATAACGCAATCTTTACAGTCGTTCCAGCAGTTCTAAAATCTCAAGTGACCTTTGATCAT
>CANGLK010000072.1 GCA_947454735.1 Candidatus Nanopelagicaceae bacterium | reverse complement strand
TTGATTGCAGCATTTTCTGCAGGAAGACCAAATGCATCCCAACCGATTGGGTGCATGACGTTAAAACCTTTTTGAATCCAGTAACGAGCGATTACATCGCCGAGGGCATAAGCCTCTGCATGTCCCATATGAAGATCACCCGATGGATAAGGGAACATATCGAGGACGTACTTCTTGGGACGTGGGTCATCTGCGCGCCCTGATTTAAATGGCTCGAGCTTATCCCAGATTGGAAGCCACTTCTCTTGTACGTAGGCAAAGTCGTATGCCGCGTGCTCTTGAGGTTGTGTGGTCATTGGGCAATCTTAACGGATGCCCGCGATACTCAATTCTTTCCGACTACCCATTTGGATTCACAAGGCAAGCCTTTGAATCAAGTGGAGATAAGGGGAATCGAACCCCTAACCTCTTCCATGCCATGGAAGCGCGCTACCAATTGCGCCATATCCCCGCTATTTCACCAATTCGAATCGCAAGCTATTCGATGGCTAATATGAAGTTTACCGTACTGAATCAGGGATAACTGCTGCACCATCTTGGCCGAGCACTGGCTCTGGAATAGATCCTGCATTGTGCTCTGTCAGTAACCAACCCTTAGGTGAGTGTGAAAGCACTGACCATGAGGCGTTGGAGAGGCCTCCAATTTTCGACCAATATGGAATCGGAAGCTCGAGGTATGAGCCAATAATTGCGCGGGCTGTTCCACCATGTGTTGCAACAATCAAAGTCTCGCCATCTTTACCTGCAAGGAAATCTTCAATCGCAGCCTTTGCTCGTGCGCCGACTTCACTACGGCGGTCACCGGTTTCACCGGCAGGATTGTCTCCGCCAAGTGACCACTCTTTGAGCGCCTCGAAATCAACGGCGCGAATCTCTTCACCGGTAAGGCCTTCCCACTTTCCGCAATTTGTTTCGCGAAGACGCGGATCAATATTGATGGTGAGGCCGTTGAGATCAGCAAGCGCTTGTGCAGTCCTCTGCGCACGGATGAGATCACTTGAAAGAATTGCAGTCGGCTTCATATCTACTACAAGGCGTGCGGCGTGAGATGCCTGATATTCACCAACGGCGTTAAGAGGAATATCTGTATGGCCTTGAAATTTATTTGCAACGTTCCAATCAGTTTGGCCGTGACGCCACAAAATGATTGTGTTAGCCATTTACGACTTCATCCGCATCTGATGGCTCTTTGATATCGAGTGGAATTGTTGGGCAATCGTTCCACAAGCGATCGAGCATGTAATAGCTGCGAAGGGTCTTGCTCTGAATGTGAACAACTAAATCTGAGTAATCAAGGAGCGCCCACTCTTCGCTGATTTCACGGCGAAGTGGCTTATCTCCTGCAAGGCGAAGCTTCTCTTCAACCCAATCAGAGATTGCTGAAACTTGGCGAACGTTCTGCGCTGTGACAATAAGGAATACCTCAGAGAGAACTGCCTGCTCTGAGAGATCGAGTGCGACCATCTCTGAGCCAAACTTATCGGCAGCAGCTTGTGCGGCAATCTGTGTATGGGCGATTGTGCTCTGGCTAGCTGACATAGAGGTTGTTCTCCTTGATGTAGTTGGCGACAGATGGCGATAGCTGATCTGACTGGTGTAATCGTACTTGGGTTGCAGAGACATCAATTGCATCGATATCACGCGCTAAATCACCGATTGTGCCTGGTCGTTGGATGATTTCAAGGGTAACCAACTTCATCAGCTCATCGACTCGATGCCATTGATCGAATTTCTCGTAGGCATCTGTTCCAACAATGAGGATGATTTCGTCATCAGGATAAGCCTGTGCAACCGCTTCGACAGTATCAATTGTGTAGCTAGGGCCCATCCGCAAGATTTCAATGGGGTTGATCTCAACCTTGCTACGAATTTCAGGTGGAAGATCATTAATTGCTAATTGGCACATTGTCCGACGTTGAGCACCACTCGCCTTGGGTGCGTTTTCACGAAGTCGAGGCTCGCCTGCTGGAACAACTAGCAAGCGGTCGACAATGCCGAGCTGCAAGAGTTGGGTGATGAGATGTGTATGGCCGTTATGAATCGGATCGAAAGTTCCGCCATAGAGACCGAGTTTCAAAGGGCGCTCTTACTTGTCGAAGCGAAGTACAAGGTAGAGCAAGAAGCTAAAGACTGCGAAAGCTGTAAGGCCAAATGCCACAGGAGGGATCGGAAGCTCGCGGACTGTTTCTGAGAGTGTGAACATGGATCAAGGTTACTACTTACCCGCGAGAAGTTCTAAGAACTTGGCCTCATCGATGATTGTTACGCCTAACTCTTGAGCCTTTGCAAGCTTTGAACCAGGGTCACTTCCCACCAAAACGTAATCAGTCTTCTTAGAGACAGAAGATGATGGCTTTCCGCCATGTGCCGTTATGGCCTCTGCGATTGAGTCGCGAGTGAAATTCTCAAGTCCACCTGTCACCACAAATGTCAGACCGGCAAGTGTCTGTGGCTTTGCCTTGCCAACCTTGTTCTGCATCGAGACGCCTGCGGCTGCCCACTTCTTCACAATTGATTGATGCCAATCGATGCTAAACCATTCGACGATTGATTCTGCAATTACTCCGCCGACTCCATCGATATCTGCAAGATCTGCAACGGTTGCCTTTGCAATCGCATCCATTGAACCGAGGCGGGTAGCAAGTGCTTGTGCCGCTGTCGGCCCAACATGGCGGATAGAGAGAGCAACAATTGTGCGCCAGAGCGGACGATTCTTCGCCTCTTCAAGAGCGGCAAGTAACTTCTCAACGTTCTTACCTGACGTTCCATCTTTCTTTGTGAAGAAGGGCGATTGAATGAGCTTCTCTTCAGTGAGATCAAAGAGGTCACCCTCATCTTCAATGATCTTGTCAGCGAGCATCGCAATTGCTGCTTCAAGTCCTAATACATCGATATCGAGCGCTGCACGTGAGCCGATATAGAAGATGCGCTCACGCAATTGTGCCGGGCAGCTGCGTTGATTGGTGCATCGAATATCTACATCGCCTTCTGTGATTGCCTTAAGTTCAGAGCCGCACTCAGGGCAATGTGTAGGCATTACAAATTTCTTCTCTTTGCCGGTGCGCTTATCAAGGACAGGGCCTAGCACTTCAGGAATGACATCGCCTGCTTTACGAATAATTACTGTGTCGCCGATGAGCACGCCTTTGCGCTCGATCTCTTCTTGATT
>CANGLK010000071.1 GCA_947454735.1 Candidatus Nanopelagicaceae bacterium | reverse complement strand
GGCTGACATCGCGCAATATAGTGATGTACTCCCCTGATGCAATTCTGGGTCCTCGTATCGCATCCGCGCCTTTAGAGGATCTTCTCTTTGGGTTTACCTTGGTGTCGCTTGTTCTTATTCTTTGGGATCACCCAGAGAAAGATTAAGCAGTAATCTCGAAGATCAATCCGCTCTCAGGTTTAGTCACTGGAAGCTGTAAACCAATCGAGGCAAGTTGCTCTCCTGTGAGTTTTACAGTCGGCCACCACCCTGGATGAACTTTCTGCAAGAACGCCGGTGCACTGAGATTTTCATTAATGGCTACCGTGTAGGTCACATCAGGAGCAAGACCATCAAATGTTGCTACCAACGGTCCGAAGTTATCAAGTGATGTGAGCTGCATATAAGTAAATACAGCTCGCTTCTTATCCTTAGAAACAGTTCCATACATCTGGGCATTTCCGAGAATGACATCGCTACGGACGACATCTCCAGAATGAAGGAGATCGCGATTCTTCTTATAGAAAGCGACATATGCCTTTAAGACTTCGAGATCACTGTCAGAGGCTTCGGTGATATTCCATTCAATTCCAGCATGGCCAAAGAGAGCATTGATGGCACGGAAAGAGATGTCATGTGTGCGATGCATCTGGTGGCCAGTTGTAGGACCGATGTGAGTGCCTAGAAATTCTGGTGGAATGACCATCGCGCTCCAACGCTGAATCTGTTGGCGCTCTAGCGGATCATTTTGATCTGAAGTCCAAAAGCGATCAGCATGCTCGATCATTCCAAGATCAACGCGTCCTCCACCTGAGGCGCATGATTCGATTTCAAGGCCAGGATGGCGGCGCTTGAGTTCATCAAATAAACGGTAGATCGCCTCAGTCTGTTGCTTAACAACTGCGCGACCATCGCTGATTGGATCTGAGAGATGTCGATTGTGATCCCACTTGATATATGCGATGTTGTTCTCCGATAGAACCGTGTCAACCTGATTGAGAACGTGGTTATAGGCACCTTCTTTGGTCAGATCGAGAACTTGTTGCCATCGTCCTTCTACCGGAATACGACCAGGTTCTTGCAAAATCCAATCGGGATGGGCGCGATAGAGATCAGAATCTGCATTGACCATCTCGCCCTCAAACCAGAGACCGAATTCAATTCCCTTATCGTTAATGTATTTGATGATTGGTTGAAGTCCATCAGGCCAGACATCTTTTGAGACGACCCAATCGCCGAGACCTAACTTGTCATTGCGACGGGACCCAAACCATCCATCATCGAGAACAACGCGTTCAACGCCAATCTCTGCAGCTTTATCAACGATTTTCTTAATTCCATCGAAACTATGGTTGAAGTAGACCGCTTCCCACATATTGAGTGTCAGCGGACGAGGGCGCACTTTTGTAATGTGGTTGCTTCTGCTTCGAATCCAGTCGTAATGGTTACTTGTCAGACCATCGAGGCCTTGATCGCTAAATGAGGCAACTGCGCGAGGCGCGGTATAGCTCTCCCCCGCTTTCAGAATCACCTCACCAGGAAGAAGGTATTCGCCCGCACCAATGGCTTTGCTTCCATCGATTAAACGTTCGACGTGGTGAATATTATTTCCAGACCACGCCATTGCAAGTGACCATGATTGGCCGCTGCGGAAGTTGGTTGCGTTATTGAGTGCGATTTGAGTAATCGTGTAATCGTGTCCAGAGCGACCTTCGAACCCTTCACGCGAGGTAAGACCGTAAGCGATATTGCGACGTTGCGGTTGGCGCTCTTTCGTCCAATGTCCATAAAAATCTAGAACCTGACCGGCTTGCTCTGCTAGCGGGAGCCAATAGAGAAAATGCTCGAGGAAATAATCAGAAGAGCCCTTATTGGTCACGATTGCATCAATCAACAAAACATCGCTCGGAGTCAATGAATACGTTAATTCAATCTCAATTTCAGCAATGGAATCGAAGAAGATTGCAACGAGAGTTTGGTCTTTTTGGGATGTGCTCTTGAGGGCGAAGCGATTAGATGATGCAACACCTGATCGATGGCCGCGAAGTGCGGGATGGCCAATAAACCCACGTGAATGTTCGCGAAGTACGAGGTTGCGTGGCGCTACATCTAAGCCACCGTGAAAATGTGGCTTTTGAATGGCTGATGACAGTGCGCTCTCGCTCTCCGCGCTGAGTGAGCCAATCTTCTTACCCCAATGAACGATTGAGAGAGTCTCATCTCCCTCTTCAAAGATGATCGAAGAACGGTTCTGGCTCAAATGAATCATGGGGCGAGTCTATCTTTGCTCATCAAAGATGGGTAGAAGTTCTGACTGTTAAACTCCCACATATGATTATCGATGTCTGGTCTGATGTTGTCTGTCCATGGTGTTTCATCGGGAAACGTCGCCTCGAGAAGGCGCTCTCCCTCTTTGAGCATCGCGATCAGATCACAATTTGCCATCGCGCTTTCCAGCTCCAGCCAGACATTTCTTCTACGGTCCGAACTGCAGATTACTTAGCTGATAAGTATCAGATGCCGGCCGAGAAGGTGAAGGAGATGCAGGCAAATGTCTGCGCGATCGCCGATGGCGAAGGTCTCTGTTACAACCTTGATGAAACGCTCTCTGGTAATACATTTGATGCACATCGCCTTCTGCTCTGGTCGGCAACGGTTAATACGCAGGATGAGCTTCTTGAGGCGATGTACACCGCATATTTCGAGAAGTCCCTCCCGCTCTTCTCCCGCGAGGATCTCATCTCGGTTGCTACTGGTATTGGTCTTAATCAAGATGAGGTCGAAAAAGTTCTTGATAGCGATGCTTTTCGCGATGAAGTGATTTCAGATCGCACCTTGGCTTCACAACTGGGCGCAACAGGAGTTCCATTCTTCGTTGTAGATATGAAATATGGCATCTCAGGCGCTCAGCCTCTCGAGGCTTTCACTCAAACTCTAGAAGGTGCGTGGGCAGAGGCTCACGCTTAGCCCTATAGAATCTGCACACATCCAGTAACACTGGAGGCGGTAGCTCAGTTGGTTAGAGCCCCGAACTCATAATTCGGTCGTCGTCGGTTCGAGCCCGACCCGCCTCACAAGAAATATTTCAAACTCTCTAGTGCGCTTGAAACCTTGCTGGCACACTCGCTTCCATGAAATCGAAGAAGGAGCGCAAAGCTTCAACCGCCCTCATCCGTGATCGCAGGACTCTTTCAACTCAGAGAATCGTCTTCCTCGTCATTGCAGCAGCTGCACCACTTGCGGCAATGATCGGAAATGTTCCGCTTGCAGTTGTTTATGGAAATGGGGTTGGCCTTCCTGTTGCCTACTTAGTTGCCGCTCTCGTTCTCATCTGCTTCTCTACCGGATAT
>CANGLK010000070.1 GCA_947454735.1 Candidatus Nanopelagicaceae bacterium | reverse complement strand
CCACGTTCACTCGATTACGAAGTTCTCACGACCTTGGTTCAGTTAGCGGCATCTCCATCATCGCTTGCAACCTCTATTCGCTTAATGGCAGGTGCCGAGTTAGTTACCGAAGGATTTAAGGCAGGCCAAGTGGGATCATCTGCAATGCCACACAAGATGAATACCCGTTCATGTGAGCGCGTTAATGGCCTCACAGTGATCTTGCGTGGCTATGCATCGATGGTCTCAGAGCTCGCAGGCAATCAATGGAATGAAGGCGATGTATCTTGCAGCGTGGTACGTCGCGTCGCGATCGCTGATGCCTTCTACGCAATTGATGGCCTCCTTGAAACAATGCTGACAGTTCTCAATGAGTTCGGAGCATTCCCAGCTGTTATCGATACAGAGCTCGAGCGCTACCTACCTTTCCTTGCTACAACGAAGATTCTGATGGCTTCCGTAAAGGCTGGTCTTGGTCGCGAAGTTGCACACGAAGCAATCAAAGAGCATGCAGTTGCTGCAGCGCTTGGTATGCGCGAGGGTAAGAGCAATAATCTGCTCGATGCACTCGCCGCAGATGATCGCATTCCATTTAAGCGTTCAGAGCTCGATGCCTTGATTGGAAATCCAATTGAATTTACTGGTGATGCTCGCGAACAAGTGTCGCGTGTAGTTGCACGAATCGAGACCATCACAAAGAAGTTTCCAAAGGCAGCAACATATAAGCCAGGTTCAATTCGATGAGTGGATTCGGAGCCGCGGGCGCACCTGTTGCGCCGATGATTGACGGCTGGACTCATATTCGTACAGGTAAGGTGCGCGATCTTTATAGCAACGATGAAGGTGAAATTCTTCTCGTTGCATCAGATCGAATCTCTGCCTTCGATTGGGTTCTTCCCTCTGTAATCCCCAATAAAGGCGCTATTTTGACGCAATTATCGCTCTTCTGGTTTGAACTACTTGGCGATATCGTCTCCAACCACATCATCACTGAAGATGTGCCAAGCCAGGTAATAGATCGCGCAGTGATAGTGCAACCTCTTGAGATGTATGAGATCGAATGTGTTGCGCGTGGTTACTTAACCGGAAGCGGACTTATTGAATATCGGGAAAACAGCGCCGTATGTGGCAATGCGCTTCCACAAGGTTTGCTCGACGGATCACAATTACCTTCTTCGATATTTACGCCGGCTACAAAAGCTGAAGTAGGCGATCACGATATTAATATTGATTTTGAAGGAGCGGCCAAGATTGTCGGCCGCGATATCGCAGAAGATTTACGCGCAACAACTCTCAAGCTCTATGACACTGCAGCTGAGTACGCGTTGGGTCGTGGAATCATCCTCGCTGATACAAAGTTCGAATTCGGTGCCAACCCAGAGGGTGCAATCACTCTCGGAGATGAAGCGCTCACTCCAGATTCATCTCGATTCTGGGAGGCAGATGGTTGGGCGCCAGGAAAGTCACAACCTTCATTTGATAAGCAATTTGTTCGTGACTGGTTGATCTCAAGCGGATGGGATAAGAAATCACCACCGCCTGAGCTGCCCAATGAAATTATCGAGAAGACAGCAGCTCGATATGAAGAGGCGTTCGAACGTATTACAGGAACAAAGTTTTAGTTTTACCAACTAGCGAAGGAGAGAAAAATGGCAACAATCGTGGTGGATGTAATGTTGAAACCAGAGATCCTCGACCCACAAGGAAAGGCAGTTGCATCTGCTCTTCCTCGCCTTGGGTTCACCTTCGCTACCGATGTGCGCCAAGGTAAGCGCTTTGAAATTACAGTCGACGGCGAACCAACCGCAGCGCAGCTTGCAGAGGTAGAGAAGGCTGCTGAGAAGTTGCTCTCTAATCCAGTCATTGAGAACTTCACAGTTCGAGTAGAGAAGTAAGCGCTATGAAGATTGGTGTTGTGACATTTCCCGGGACCCTCGATGATCGAGATGCAGCCCGCGCAGTTCGCTATGCAGGGGCTGAGGCGATTGAGCTCTGGCATGATGATGCCGACCTCAAAGGTGTCGATGCAGTCATCCTTCCCGGTGGCTTTTCATATGGTGATTACCTTCGCTGCGGCGCTATTTCACGCTTCTCTCCAGTGATGGAGCCGCTCATTGCAGCAGCAAAGGGCGGGATGCCGCTTCTGGGAATCTGCAATGGTTTTCAAGTTCTCGCTGAGGCTCACCTTATTCCTGGCGCCCTTACTCGTAATCAGCACCTCCACTTCCTCTGCACGGATCAGAAGATTCGGATTGAAAATAACAACACTGCCTGGACCAGCTCATTCTCAGCCGGTCAAGAGATTGTGATACCGCTGAAAAATGGCGAAGGCTCATATCAATGTGATGATGAGACTCTCAAGATGCTTGAGGGTGAAGGTCGCATCATTGCTCGTTATGTCGGCGAGAATCCCAATGGTTCACGCAATCTCATCGCGGGCATCTCAAATGAACGCGGAAATATTGTTGGATTGATGCCACACCCTGAGCATGCAGTCGATGCGTTAACAGGTCCTGGTACAGACGGACTTGGTTTCTTTACCTCTGTATTGAAAGCGATGGTGAAATAAGAATGTCACTCGATACAGTTGCAAAGGCAATAGCAAACCCAGATACACCACAACCATTTGCCGCGCTCGGTCTCAAGCCAGATGAGTATGCAAGCATTAAAGAGATCCTAGGTCGCCGTCCAACTTCATCAGAGCTCGCGATGTATTCAGTCATGTGGTCGGAGCATTGCTCATATAAATCTTCAAAGGTTCATCTCAAGCAATTCGGCGAGAAGGCAGTCAAGACAGATGCACTCCTTGTTGGAATTGGTGAGAATGCTGGCGTTGTAGATGTGGGACAGGGTTACGCAGTAACTTTTAAGATTGAATCTCATAACCACCCATCATTTATTGAGCCGTATCAAGGTGCAGCGACAGGTGTAGGTGGAATCGTCCGTGACATTCTTACAATGGGTGCGCGCCCGATTGCAGTGATGGATCCACTTCGCTTCGGTCCTGCAGATGCTGCAGATACACGTCGTGTATTGCCGGGAATCGTCTCTGGCGTTGGCGGATATGGAAATTGCCTCGGCCTTCCCAATATCGGTGGAGAGATCGTCTTTGATGAAACATATTTAGGAAATCCACTAGTAAATGCACTCTGCGTCGGCGTGATGAAGCACAGCGATATCAAGCTCGCAAAGGCTGCCGGAGCTGGAAATCTCGTTGTTTTATACGGTGCAAAGACTGGTGGCGACGGTATTGGAGGCGTATCAGTCCTTGCATCTGAGACCTTTGAATCAAAGGGGCCAGCAAAGCGCCCTGCAGTACAGGTTGGAGACCCATTTGTAGAGAAGGTCTTGATTGAATGTTCACTTGAAATCTT
>CANGLK010000069.1 GCA_947454735.1 Candidatus Nanopelagicaceae bacterium | reverse complement strand
TCTCTTCAATCTAGACTGCTCCCTGTGAGCATCTACCTCGATCATGCGGCAACTACGCCGATGAACCCTGCCGCAATTGAGGCGATGTCGACCGCTCTAGCCATTATTGGCAATCCATCATCGCTGCATGCAGATGGTCGAGCTGTTCGTAAATATGTTGAAGATGCACGTGATCAATTAGCTAAGAGCGTCGGCTGTGCTCCCAGCGAAATTATCTTTACCGGTTCTGGCACTGAAGCAAATAACATCGCTATCAAGGGAATTTATTGGGAGCGCAATTCGCTCAAGTCGCGTCCCATCATCATTACAAGTGCAATTGAGCACCAAGCAGTTCTTGAACCAGCACAGTGGCTGGCAGAACATGAAGGTGCTCAGCACCTCACAGTTCCAGTAACTGAAGATGGCGTGATCTCGCTCGATGCTCTTCAGTTATTAGTTACACAGCACGGAGACGAGATTGCGCTCATCTCCATCATGCATAGCAATAATGAAACTGGTGTCATCCAGCCGATTGCAGATGTTGTAGAGATCGCCGGCGAGATTCCAGTTCACACCGATGCAGTTCAATCCTGGAAGAAGATTGATTTCTCTTTTAAAGACCTTGGTCTCTTCGCAGCATCACTGAGTGGACATAAAGTTGGCGGCCCGATTGGTATTGGCATCCTTGTGCTCAAGCGCGGAATTGATATTCCTGCGCTGATTCACGGCGGGGGACAAGAGCGTGAAATTCGCAGCGGAACAGTAAATGCTCCATCGATTGTCTCTCTTGCTACTGCGGTAGAGAAAAACACTTATTCATCACATGACGTTGCAGCTCTCCGCCACTCATTTGAACGTGGCTTACTGCAGGTCATTCCAGATGCAGTAGTTAATGGGGCCGAAGTCGATCGTTTACCTGGAATCTCAAGCGTGACAATCCCAGGCGCCCTCAATGAAACTCTTTTATTACTCCTCGATGGCGAGGCAATCTCCTGTTCAACGGGTGCAGCATGCACAGCAGGGGTTCACCGTCCTAGCCATGTATTAGAGGCGATGGGGCTCGATGATGATTCAGTGATGTCTACCCTTCGCTTCTCATTTGGATCAACTTCTACTCAGAATGAGGTCGATGCAGTGATAGCGGCGCTTCCAACTGTAGTTACTCGAGCTCGGAGCGCACGATGAAGTTAATTGCGGCGATGTCAGGTGGCGTAGATTCTGCAGTAGCTGCAGCTCGCGCAGTAGAAGAAGGCCATGAAGTTATTGGTGTTCACCTCGCGCTCTCATCTAATCCGCAGAAGTATCGCAGTGGTGCTCGCGGCTGTTGCACGATTGAAGATTCACACGATGCGCGTCGCGCCGCCGATGTCATCGGCATCCCCTTCTACATCTGGGATATGGCAGAGGAATTTCATGAAAATGTCGTAGAGAACTTCATGTCTGAATACAAGGCAGGGCGCACACCTAATCCATGTTTGCGTTGCAATGAGAAGATTAAATTTGCAGCAGTCCTCGATCGCGCAAAGAACATGGGCTTTGATGGTGTCATCACAGGACACTACGCACGCACTCGCGATACTGAAAATGGTAAAACTCTTCACCGCGCAATCGATCCTTTGAAAGATCAGTCCTACGTGCTTGCAGTTCTCAATCGAGAACAAATTAACGGTGCAATTTTTCCATTGGGCGATACTGAAAAAGTAGATATTCGTATCGAGGCAGAGCGACGCGGGTTAGCGGTTGCCCAGAAGCCTGATAGCCATGACATCTGCTTTGTTCCATCAGGTGACAATGCAGGATGGTTACGAGATCGAATGGGCAGTGAAGATGGGCCGATTGTGGATCAGGAAGGTAATCAACTCGGTACACATAAGGGCGCTTACACATACACAATCGGCCAACGTAAAGGTTTGGGCTTGACCGTCCCTACCGCCGATGGTTCGCCACGTTTTGTTCTCAAGATTGAGCCTGTCTCCAACACAGTTGTCGTTGGTGCGCGAGAAGATTTGGCTGTGTCATTTATGAAGGGCGAGCGAGCAATTGTCTGTGGCCCAGAGATAGCCCCGGGTACTCATCGAGGATTCGTTCAAGTGCGCGCCCATGGCGCAGCACTTCCTGCCACATACTCTTTCGAGAATGGTTTCTTGACTGCTCATTTAGATGAACCACTTCTTGGCCTTGCATCAGGACAAGCGATGGTGATTTACGATGAAGATCGCGTGGTCGCATCTGCAACGATTTGTGAGACAGCATGAGTACTTCTGAGAACAATCAAGCGCGCCATCGCATCACCGAGCTCACACAAGAGATTCGTGATCACCAATTTAAATATTACGTACTAGATGCTCCAACTATCTCTGATGCTCAATTCGATAAATTATTGAAAGAACTCGGTGCGCTCGAGGCAAAGAATCCCGAATTGCTAGAGCCAGATTCACCTTCGCTTGGCGTCGGCGGGGGATTTGCAACCTCATTTGCTCAACATGACCATATCGAAAAGATGATGAGCCTTGATAATGTCTTTGATGCCGATGAACTTGATACTTGGTTTGATCGCGTTGAGAAAGAATCTCCTTCACCACAGTATCTCTGCGAACTCAAAGTAGATGGACTCGCCATCAATCTTCTCTATGAGAATGGCCAACTTATTCGCGGACTTACCCGCGGAAATGGCGTGACCGGTGAAGATGTCACTCTCAACGTGAAGACCATCAAAGGCCTTCCTCATGCGCTTAAAGGAAAGAAGATCCCTACGCTCATTGAAGTTCGTGGTGAAGTCTTCTTCCCGGTTGCTGCATTTAATCAACTCAATGAAGAGCTAGAGGAAGCAGGAAAGGCGCTCTTTGCCAATCCGCGAAATTCAGCTGCCGGATCGCTTCGCCAAAAAGATCCACGAGTAACTGCATCTAGACCTTTAAGTGTTGTCGTCCATGGCGTTGGCGCAAACGATGGGCTCGAATTTGAAAATCAATCTGATGCCTACGTCGAACTTCTTAAACTCGGCTTGCCAATCTCACATCGATTTAGAGTCTGCGATAGTCGCGCCGCGGTTATAGAGTTCATCGAGTTCTATAACTTGCATCGCCATGATGTTGAGCATGAAATTGATGGCATCGTTATTAAGGTCGATTCGATTTCCGAACAACGCAAACTCGGATTTACATCTCGCGCACCTAAGTGGGCGATTGCATTCAAGTACCCACCTGAAGAAGTCACTACAAAGTTACTTGATATCAAGGTAAGCGTCGGACGCACAGGTCGCGTCACACCATTTGCCTTTATGGAGCCGGTCAAAGTTGCAGGCTCTACAGTCACTAATGCAACCCTTCACAATCAAGAAGAGATCGAGCGCAAAGGCGTGCTCATCGGCGACACAGTAATTATTCGTAAAGCAGGCGATGTCATTCCTGAAGTGCTAGGCCCTGTCCTTGATAAGCGCACCGGCAAAGAGAAGAAATTTGTAATGCCTACACATTGCCC
>CANGLK010000068.1 GCA_947454735.1 Candidatus Nanopelagicaceae bacterium | reverse complement strand
GGGACTCGACGGTACGTATTCGCATGTGGCGCAGTTGTCATTTGTAACGCTGTACTACAAAAGCCTCTAACTTAGAAGCGGTTTTGTTCTGTACTCTCCTTTTAACCACGCGTTAAGCGTGTGCGCCAATTATCGCCGAAGCCTAAAGAAGTTGCAACTATTGCGGAATCATCGTGGCGATAAGCATATCTACGATGAAATTATCCCAATTTTCTTGAACCATTGGATTAGGAACGATGTCATCAACAATTTTCCCAAGGGTATAGCTCTGGATAAAGACCGCAGCAACGCGTGCATCGAGATCGGCTTTAAAGAGACCTTTATTCTTTGCCTCCTGCACTAGATCTTCTAGAGCTGTAGTGAGGCGCTCTTGTTCTAAACCAAGTGCATTTTGAAACCGTGGTGAAGTTTCAGACTTTGCAAGGGCTCGAGCTCGAGCGAATCGATAAGTCTTATATTCACTCGATTGTGTATATGCAGTCGCTAACTTCAAACCCTTGATGATGTCATCTCTGTTTTTTGCATTTGAAAGAACCGGAGTAATCAAAGTAATGCTTCGATCAACCCACTCGGCATAACGAGAAACCTGGGCAGCCTCAAGTAGTTCACCGAGATCTTCAAAGTGGTGATAGAGGCTTCCCTTTGAAATTCCAGACTTATCAAGAATCTCATCTACCTGAATTGATTCTGGGAATTGAGTCTCTAAGAGGGCGGCTGCTGTCTCAATGAGACGCGCCTTTGTTGGGTGAATTGTCGGAGACATGAGGTAATTAAACTCAATACTTAGAAGTATTGGTAGCCTTAACCACCATGACAAAGCCAACAATCATCCTAGCGACCAGTAATGGCGTTGGAATGGGCCACCTAGTACGTGCAACTGCAATTGCCATCGAACTTAAGAAATATGCCAATCCGATAATCGTCTCTATGGCGGGCGGAATTGCAGAGATTCCTGATTACCTTGGAATCCGAGTCGAATATATTCCTGGCCGCGATCGTGGCTGGATGCCACGAGAAAATTGGGATGACTATCTCCGTGATCGCCTGATGGCGCTAGTCGATGAAACTGGCGCAACGGTGATGTCATTTGATGGCGTCGTTCCCTACCCAGGTGTAATTGCAGCAAAGTTCTCACACCCAAAGTTGGCGCTTGTCTGGGTTCGAAGAGGCTTATGGCAGAAGAAGCCACAACGATTTGTCCTTGGAATGCAATCAAAGATGATGGATCACATCGTCGAACCCGGCGATATGGCGCGCGCTTATGATTTTGGACCGACTGCACAACGTAACGATGCGAAGCTTACCTCCCCAGTTTCACTCTTTAGAGAATCCGAAGCGCTTTCACGCGAAGAGGCACGTAAGGTCTTAGGTCTCGACCTTGACCGCCCCGCAGTCTTAGTCCAACTCGGTACTGGCGATAGCGATGTTAATGAGAAGCTAACTGCCGCACTCTCAGGATTGATTGGCTGGAAAGATCTACAGGTAATTCTTACAAAACAACCATTTGATAAAGATGGAAAGTCTCTTGCACCGGAAGGTCTAGATATCCGCGTCGTGCGCCACTTCCCTCTCGCACGTGTCCTTCATGCATTTGATGCGGGAGTCTCTGCGACTGGATATAACGGTTTCCATGAAAATCTTCCTGCTTGCCTACCAACGGTCTTTATTTCAAATATTCGCGGAACCGATGATCAAGAAGCTCGCGCACAATGGGGAAATGATTTTGGTTTTGCTATTCGCGGAAATCAGGCAAACCTTCATGACATCACCGCCGCAGTAAAGAAACTGCAGGATCCAGAAGTTCGCGCGAAGCTTGCTTCGAAATGTAAAGAGCTACCCGCGACAACAGGTGGTGCTGAGATTGCAAAGATTCTCTTTGATCTTGCAACACGCGAAGAGCCAAAGCGCCCATCCTGGTTTACCTATAACCGACTTAAGATTCAAGATCATATTAATCGTGGAAAGCGCCATATTGCATATATGGGATTACGTCGTCTCGGACTTCTCTATCGAATGATTAATCCACATATTGTTGTAAACGTTGTGAAGCAGGATCCGCCAGTATGGGGATCGCAGACAACTGCCCAAGAGTTGCACCCATTAATCAAGGGCGATGCAAGATTCGAACACCTCATCACTGGCGCATCCGAAGCATATATAGCGCGCAGAAAAGAGATCGCAGAGAAGGCCTATGGCCACCGCACTGAGATTATTTACACCAAGAAGTCTCAGAACTAAATACTCCGCTCGTTCTGCAAGAAGTTACTAAGACCGATATTCTTCTGCCTTATGAGAGCTGAAACATCTATCCCAGTTAACGAAATCATCGCAACACGTCGTAGCCCACGCTCACTCGATGAGAGCGCAGTAATTTCAAATGAAGATCTCCGAGCTATTCTTGAAGCAGCTCGATGGGCACCATCTGCATTTAATGGCCAGCCATGGCGCTACTTTGTAGGTAAGCGCGGCGACGAGCTCTTCACACAGATTCTCTCCTCACTTGGTGAGTTCAACCAGATGTGGGCACGTAATGCATCTGCCCTAGTCCTTGTTGCATCAAAGACAGTTAAGGGTGATGGAACTACTCCTCATGGGGATTACCTCTTTGACTGCGGACTTTCAGTGGCGCAACTCGTTATCGAAGCTCACGATCGTGGACTCGTCGCACACCAGATGACAGGTTTCGATAAGGCGATCGCACAGAGCGCGGTCAGCATCAGCGAAGATCTCGTCCCTGTTGTGGTGGTTGCAGTGGGAACTCAAGATCTTCCAGAGAAGCTCTCTGGCCCAATGCTTGAGCGTGAACTCGCAAAGCGCGAACGCTTGCCACTTGAAGAGATTGTTGTGAAGGGTCTTCCCGCTTAAAAACTAGAACGGATCTCCCAGAGATCTTTAAAGACCGGATTAAAGAGTGTGCTTGCAAGGTACTGCACACCGCTTGATCCACCAGTACCCATCTTCGCACCGATAGTGCGTTCAACCATCTTTACATGGCGATAGCGCCACTCTTGAATTCCCTCATCGATATCAAGCAGACGCTCTGCAACCATCGCAGCCTCTGCATCGTTGCGATGCAGATCAAGAAGCGCATCTTGTACTTGAAGGTTGCTCTCATAAGCAATTGATTTAGGTCGATTGAGAACTTCGCTAGGAAGTGCGAAACCGCGACCAGCAACATAGATAAGGAATGAATCCCAGATTGAATTGCGATCTGTGATCTCCTTAATCTCAGCCTGCATATTTTCAGGAAGGTGGCCAGCCATCTTTCCATCACGGCGTCCGAGGATCGCTTCAACTTTTCTAAATTGCGCAGATTGGAAACCACTCGAGGATGAGAGGTAACCACGGAAAGCGTTAAATTGAAGTGGCGTCATCGTCTCGAGAATATCTACCTGAGTAACGCAAACCTTCATGATGGTGCGGATGCGGCCAAGTAATGAGAGCGCGTAATGAGAATTACCCGCCTCCATCGCTTCAGCAGCAGCCTG
>CANGLK010000067.1 GCA_947454735.1 Candidatus Nanopelagicaceae bacterium | reverse complement strand
TTGACCTTGTACTCCTTGAACTTTGGGGTGTACTTCTTCAATACATCAAGGTTCCAGGGCGCAATAAGAATGTGGTTTGTCGCAGTTGAGCAGCCAAAGAGGTAAGTCTTACCCATCTTCACCATCGGCTGATTCCATGCAATAACAAGTTCTAACTCTGGAAATTTACTCTGGATGGCCTTAAAGATTGCCTTGATTGTCTTTGCCTGCACTGGATCAATGGTCTTGTAATACTGAGCTGGGGTCTCAAACTTCTTGGAGCTCTCTGAGCCACGGGAATACATGACAAGTGCATTGGCGTGAGCCTGAGAGAAACCGTAGTTTTCTTTAAGGTGGGCAATTTGCACCGGATACTTTTCACCATCAAGTTCCTTCATGACCTTAAACCAATAGGCCATCTTCTCGCCGTACTTCTTCTCAATCAGAGGAAAGTAGGCCTCGCGATCTCCGCTCATAGACATGGCGAAAACCTACTCCGACGCGAAATGAACTTCAACTATGACCAAGTACGAGTGGTAGCACCACCTTCGGCATTGCATCTTTCTGGCAAAGGAGGAGACTCTGAAATGAAGCAAGAGCTTCAGATAGTGAAGGGGTTTCTCATGAATGACGCACTCATCAAGAAGGTCGCTTTCGTAACCGGCGGCGGATCAGGCATTGGTGAGGCATCTGCGAAGGCGTTAGCCCAAGCAGGCGCTGTTGTCGCGATTGCAGATACAAATTTATTGGAAGCCGAGAGAGTCGTCGATGAAATCCTTGCAGAAGGTGGCATCGCAAAGAGCTACAAACTCGATGTTTCAGTCGATGCGGCCGTAGAGAGTGTTATCGCTGCAGTTGTAAAAGACTTCGGCGGACTACATATCGCGGTCAACAATGCCGGAATCGGCGGTGACCTTGCACCAACTGGAGATCAAACCCCTGAAGGATGGCGAAAAGTCATGGGCGTGAATCTCGATGGAGTCTTCTATTGCATGCGCCATGAGATTGCAGCTATGAAAAAAGTCGGCGGGGGTTCAATTATCAATATGGCATCGATCCTTGGTGCCGTGGGATTTGCAGGTTCGTCCGCTTATGTTGCCGCGAAACATGGCGTTATCGGATTAACCCAAACTGCCGCAATCGAATATGGAACAGAAGGTATTCGCGTCAATGCAATCGGACCTGGTTTTATCGCAACGCCGATGCTTGCAGCACTACCCGCAGATGCGATGGCTGGAATTGCAGCGCTACATCCCATGAATCGACTTGGTAAATCTGAGGAAGTTGCTGCGCTCGTTCTCTTCTTAGCTTCCCCCGAATCATCATTCATCACAGGTGGTTACTACCCTGTTGATGGCGGATACCTCGCCCGATAAGAGTTTATGGCAGAAGAAAACCCCCGAGGTAATCCACGGGGGTTTTCTTATACAGAATTACTTTGCTGCGATTGTTGAGATTTCGAACTCAAGCTTGATGTTCTCTGAAACGAGGATTCCACCAGTTTCAAGAGCTGCGTTCCATGTAAGACCGAAGTCCTTGCGGTTGATCTCAGATGAACCTTCGAAACCGAAGCGAACGTTACCGAATGGATCAGTAGCTGTTCCTGTGTATTCGAATTCGATTGTTACTGGCTTTGTAACATCCTTGATTGTGAGGTCGCCTGTTACTGAGAGATTCTCAGAACCTGAATCCTTCACAGATGTTGATACGAAAGTGATCTTTGGGAAGTTTGCTGCATCGAAGAAGTCAGGTGACTGGAGGTGGCCGTCACGGTCTGCGCTGCGTGTATCAACTGAAGCTACAGCGATCTCGATTGAGATTGAAGCTGCACCATCTGCAACTACAGCTGAACCTGTGTAATCGTTAAATGATCCACGAACCTTTGTGACCATTGCGTGGCGAGCACTAAAGCCAACACGGCTATGTGATGCGTCGATGTTGTATGTACCTGCTGGAAGAGATGAGAGAACTGACATTGATTTTCCTTTGTTTAGTCGATCCGTGGAATTTGGATTAAGGCCATGTTAAGTGGCACAGGTGAACAATAGACCAATTTAGTTGAAATTTCAACTAAACCATGAGCGTACTCTCGTCGCGCAACTCGGGCTATTCCTAGATAAACTCGCAACATCAATTCATTACCTGCGGAGGATTCTCAGATGCAAGATTCAGGCAAGTGCCCAGTAGCGCACGGAGCAATGACAACAAATGCCTCATCCAACACACATTGGTGGCCAAACGCTCTCAACCTCGACATTCTCCATCAGCATGACACCAAGACAAATCCTCTTGGCGCAGATTTTGATTACACCGAAGAGTTAAAGAAGCTCGACATCCCAGCACTCAAGGCAGATCTCACTGCGCTGATGACGCAGTCGCAAGATTGGTGGCCAGCAGATTGGGGCCACTACGGTGGACTCTTTATTCGCATGACTTGGCATGCAGCTGGTTCATATCGCATCGCCGATGGTCGTGGTGGTGCAGGAACCGGTAACCAACGATTCGCTCCACTTAATTCATGGCCAGATAATGCAAACCTCGATAAGGCCCGTCGCCTCTTGTGGCCAATCAAGAAGAAGTACGGCAACAAGGTCAGTTGGGCCGATCTCCTTGCATATGCGGGAACAATCGCCTACGAATCAATGGGACTGAAGACATTTGGTTTTGCATTTGGTCGCGCAGATATCTGGCACCCAGAGATTGATATCTATTGGGGTTCTGAGAAGGAATTCCTTGCTCCATCTGAAGAGCGTTATACAAACCTCAATGATGCAACGACGCTTGAGAATCCATTAGCTGCAACACATATGGGTTTGATTTATGTAAACCCTGAAGGAGTTGATGGAAAGCCTGATCCGCTTAAGACGGCTGCAATGGTTCGTGAAACTTTTGCACGTATGGCTATGAATGATGAAGAGACCGTGGCACTGACGGCTGGCGGACATACTGTGGGTAAGGCGCACGGTAATGGCAGCGCAGCAAACCTCGGACCTGCTCCAGAAGGTGCTGATATCAATGAGGCTGGCCTTGGCTGGATGAACCACACAACCCGCAGCATTGGCCGCGACACCGTTACATCAGGGCTTGAAGGTGCATGGACTTCACATCCAACTCAGTGGGATAACGGATACTTCAAGCTTCTCCTCGGCTATGAGTGGGAACTTACAAAGTCTCCAGCAGGAGCCAACCAGTGGGAACCAATCAATATCTCTGAAGACGATAAGCCAGTCGATGTGGAAGATCCATCAAAGCGTTACAACCCAATGATGACTGATGCCGATATGGCGATGAAGATGGACCCTGCATACCGCGCGATCTCAGAGAAGTTTGCTGCAGATCAAGGTTACTTCAGTGAAGTCTTTGCACGGGCATGGTTCAAGCTCACCCACCGCGATCTCGGACCAAAGGCTCGTTACTTCGGTCCAGATGTACCTGCAGAAGATCTCATTTGGCAGGATCCAGTAACTCCAGGCAGCAAGAGCTTTAACGTTGATGATGTAAAGGCGAAGATCGCCGCAACAGATCTCACCGTTGCAGAGCTTGTTGCAACTGCATGGGATTCTGCTCGAACATTCCGTGGTTCAGATAAGCGCGGTGGTGCCAATGGCGCACGTATCCGCCTAGAGCCTCAGAAGAATTGGGAAGGAAATGAGCCGACTCGTTTGGCACGCGTCCTCTCAACTCTCGAGCCAATC
>CANGLK010000066.1 GCA_947454735.1 Candidatus Nanopelagicaceae bacterium | reverse complement strand
CCCTATGGACCTTCATGGGGTTATCAAGTCACATCATTCTTTGCACCGACTGCACGTTTTGGAACCCCAGATGATTTCCGCTTCCTTGTTGATTCACTTCACCAAGCAGGCATCGGTGTCATCCTCGATTGGGTCCCTGCTCACTTTCCAAAAGATGAGTGGGCGCTTGCCCGCTTCGACGGAACTGCGCTCTATGAACATGAAGATCCACGCCTAGGTGAGCACCCTGATTGGGGAACGCTCATCTTTAACTTTGGGCGTAACGAGATTCGCAATTTCCTCGTTGCAAGTGCGCTCTACTGGCTGGAAGAGTTCCATATCGATGGCCTTCGCGTAGATGCTGTGGCATCAATGCTCTACCTTGATTATTCACGTAAGGAAGGCGAATGGCTGCCTAACCGCTTCGGCGGACGTGAGAATTTAGAAGCTGTACAGCTACTTCAAGAAGCAACATCTACCGCCTATAGATCACATCCCGGCATCATGATGATCGCTGAAGAATCAACTGCGTGGCCAGGCGTCACGCGCGATACATCAAGTAGTGGACTTGGCTTTGGATTTAAATGGAATATGGGTTGGATGCACGACACCCTCGAATACTTACAACATGAGCCGGTGCATCGCGTCTATCACCATAATGAGATCACATTCTCGATTCTCTATGCCTGGTCCGAAAACTTCATGCTGCCGCTCTCCCATGATGAAGTTGTCCACGGTAAAGGATCGCTCGTCAACAAGTTCCCAGGTGATCGCTGGCAGAAGCTTGCAACGCTTCGCGCACTCTATGGATTTATGTGGGCGCACCCTGGAAAGAAGTTGCTCTTTATGGGGCAAGAGTTTGCGCAGAATGATGAGTGGAGCCAAGAAGCGGGGCTTCAATGGCATCTCACCGAATATGCAGAACACACTGGAGTTCAGGCAGCCCTTGCAGATATCAACCTCAACTACAAACGCCACCCTGCGCTCTGGGAGAAGGATGTAAATCCAGAGGGATTCCAGTGGATTGTCGGCGATGATGGTGCAAATAACATCGTTGCCTTCACCCGCTGGTCTGATGCTGGATATCCACTTGTCTGCATCACCAACTTCTCGCCAGTTCCACAAGAGTTCTACTCGCTACGTATGCCTACAGCTGGCGTTTGGCGCGAAACAATTAATACCGATGATCTCAAATATGGCGGTAGCGGAATTACCAACGATTCATTTGCAGTAGATGTTGATACTGATCTCTATGTAACGCTTCGCATTCCACCACTAGCAACTCTCTGGTTTGAGCGCGCTTAATTGATTACTTCGCGCCCTCTTTGATGACGGGGGTGAAGAAGGCGGCAAGGATCATCAGGACTCCTGGAATCATCATCGCTAAGGCGATAGAGCCGGTAGCTCCGATAACGCCTGCTACAAGCCACTTTAAGACTGTTGTGATGACGTTATTCGCCACGCCCAATTGACCGATTACTACCGCACTTGGATTTGGAGAGCGGCGATTTGCTGCAGCGGTAAAGGTGGGTCCGAGAATCGATGAACCAATACCTGCAAGCGCAAATGCCAGAAGGAAGAGGCCGTAGGAGGTCCAGCTTGATCGAGCAGGAAGATGTGTCGCAATCGAAATCGTGGTTACAAAACCGATTCCTGCAATAAGTGAGAGCACCCTTGCAAGTTGATGCACCTGAAATCTTGCGGTAAATCTCTGAATAGAGAGGCGCCCAATAATCATGAAGACTGTAAAGACAATGTAAGGCAGCGTACTTAAACCTGCACTGACATCAAGGCGTTCTTTTGTAAAGATTGTCCCCCAGTCGCCAACCGCGAATTCAAGATAAACAGCACATGCAAGTCCAAAGCTCACTCGCCAATCGAAGTGGAAGGTAGTGAAAATATCTTTAATTGAGTAATCAGTTTCAGGGTGTTCATTGGGAGGGACAAGTGATGAACCAAATTGGAAGACGATGACTAATGTGGCTATAGCTGCAAAGAGTGCTAGCGCTGAAATGTGTGCGGAGAGACCAATGTGACCGACTAGGAAACCTGAAAGGATCGCAGTCAAGAGCGCTCCTGCGCTCCAGTAACCAGCGCTACTGACAACAACATTTGACTTGCTACGTTCTTGGATGTGAAACCCTTGAGTGTTAATTGAAATATGTGTCGCTGTGATTCCAAAGGCAATCGTGATATTGAGAACGATGAAGAGGGTTGGAGAATGAACATGAACGATTGCAGTAAAAGCTGAGTAGAGAAGAGCTGTGGCTGCAATCAATACAGTGCGCACTCCAACTTTATGGACGATATGCCCAACGGTGAGTAGCCCGGTAAAGGCGCCGATAGCACCTGTTGTCAGGATGGAACCAAATGCGCCATTGCTTAAGCCGAGGTTTGCCTTCACCTCTGGAAAGCGCGGAACCCATGCCATGATTCCAAAGCCAAAGATGAAGAAGAGGGCGTGAAGTAGCTTCTTTTCACGCTCCAAGGTGAGACCGCTCATTTAAAAGAGTGCGTTCGCGAGAGAGGTGCGGGCCTTGATGACTCGAGGATCTGCTGGATCTACGAGGGCGAAGAGTTCAAGCAATCGCTCTTTGACTTGCTTACGTTCATCACCAGCATAAATTGTGATGAGATTGAGAAGGCGCCTAAATCCTTGATCCAAATCCCCCTGCATGATTTCGATATCTGCACATTGCATCTGCGCCAGAAGATCATCTGGCTTTGCGATCGCATCCTGCATAACTTTGGCCGCGTCGAGACCATCTGTACGCATCAACAATTGAACTTGAGCGAGTCCAATTTTCCCGTAAGGATCATTAGGCTTGCGGAGTAAGAGCGCTCTATACGCCGCTTCAGCTGCTGCGAAATCGCCACGATCAATGGCTTCAATTGCCTCATCTTCTTCTGGCTCAGCTTCTTCAACTGGCGCTTCACCAATACCTTGTTGAGCTGCGAGAGTAAGAATCTTTGTGATCACTTCACGTAACTGTGTTTCATTAAGCGCTTGTTCAACAAATGGAATTGGCTGCTCTGCAATGAAGACTAAACCATAAGGAATTGTTCGAGTCTGAAGTGCTTGAGCTACTTGTGGCTGCTCATCGATATTTACGCGGGCTAGAACCCAAGAACCTTGACCTGCGAGTGCTAGCTTTCCGAGATTGCGGAGCATCTCAACAGATTCAGGTGAACGTGCAGACCAACAGAGAACGACAACTGGCTTCTGTGCTGACATTGGCAAGAATTCAGCGGTGAGGTTTGCTGCATTTACCTCAAGGCCAGGCAACGGTGTGCTTGTATCAACCGGCGGCTTTCCTAATCCACTGAGATCGTAAGCGTTCCCGAAATTTGGTGGCATTGTCATAGTGAACTTCCTTCAGTGATATCAACGCCAGAATCTCGACGTGATGGCAGAATTTCATTGATATATGAGAGCGCTGCAAATTCAAGACCGACATCATGGCCAGCCTTCTCGCTCAAATACCAGCGGTGTTCAAGGGCTTCATGGAAGAACTGTGCGCTCTCAATACGACCGCGCATATCCTCTGGGATCAATGAAACAGTTGGATTAAAGACTTCTTGAAGCCAGCGACGTGCAGAATCATGAATAGGTGGCTTCGGGGACTTCTCTCGACCGCGGTAACGATCAAATGATGCGAGGAGGCGCTTAGCCTGCAACTCTTCAGTCTCAAGGCCCATCAATTCACGTAAGCGGTTCTTGTGATAGCCCGCTGCAACCAACTTTGGCTGGAAGTACAACTTACCTGAACTCTCATCGCCCTCTTCAAGTTGAACCGAGACTTCTTCAACTGCAAAGCCGAGATCGTGCAACTGGCGCATCGCGCGCTCGACGGCATGGCGATCTGTTGGATCGAGAACTTGGCGCTCTTT
>CANGLK010000065.1 GCA_947454735.1 Candidatus Nanopelagicaceae bacterium | reverse complement strand
TCGATCAATAACTCTTTGCTCTGCGCATCCTCAATCCAAGGAGCGAGCATTCCTGGAGTCTGAGCTCCTTGCCCTGGGGCGATTATTGCTAGCACTTGAGAAATATATTGCGTAGGCAGATATACCGCCTAGTACTCAACCAATTAGTGGCGTGTAACGAGCCACACCTGAGCGCAATGTGGTGCAACAGATACCTTGACTTCAGGTTGTTGAATCTGTGGCTCATGCAGTGTTACGGCAGATGCAGCATCAAAGATACGTCGATAACTGGATCCCCACTTCGAATCTGGCAAGGTAAAGAATGTCTCTTCACTCGATGAGTTAAGGAGAAGAAGTAATCCACGATCTGGACCTGCATCGATAAAGACTGTCAGGCTGCGCTTATCTCCATCGCCCCAGTGTTCATCTGTCATCTCACGCCCACCAAGGCTAAACCAGGCAATATCTTTTCTCTGGGTTCCAAGGTCAACGCGGCCGGTGAAGAACTCAGCTGCGATATCTGCAAGATAAGTTTTACGAATACGTGCAAGCTCTGCGACCGCCTCACGCATATCAATCTCATCGTCATTGAGATCCCACTTATTTGCCCATCCACCCATAAAAGTTTCGGGGGAGTCTGGAATACCAATATGCATATCTCGAGGCATGGAGTAAGAATTATTAGATCCATTTTGCGATCGTGAAATCTCATCGCCCATCGTGATCATCGGAACGCCAGCTGAGAGCATCAAAGTTGCCATAATCGATTTCTTCAGAGAGTGGCGGTATGAGTTGATAGTGGGATCATCGCTTGGTCCTTCGATCCCAAGATTCCATGTGCGGTTATCGTTGGAGCCATCGCGATTATCTTCAAGGTTCGGATCATTATGCTTCTGCGAGTACATCACGAGATCTGCAAGGCTAAAACCATCGTGTGCCGTGACAAAGTTAATTGATGAGGTTGGACCTCGGTAGTAGAAAATGTCAGATGATCCGCTGATTCCGGATGCGAGGTCAGATACGCCTTCGCCAAAACCTCGTGCCAAGTCACCGAGCCAGAATTGGCGAAGAGAGTCGCGATAACGGTCATTCCACTCACGCCATGGATGAGGAAAATCTCCCAACGAGTAACGAGTGATATCCCAAGGCTCGGCAATCATCTTGAAGTTACGTAAAACAGAGTCTGATTCAATTGCAGACATCAACGATGAATTAAATGCAGAATTACTTGTGTAGAGAGCTGTTGCGAGATCAAATCGGAAGCCATCGACGCCAATAACCTCTACCCACCACCGCAGAGAATCAATAATGTGGCGCACTGCGTGGGGATTACTTGCAGCCAATGTATTTCCGCACCCCGTTACATCGAGATAATTTCCATTGTTATCTTGGCGGTACCACGCCTTGTTGTCGATTCCCTTAAATGAGAGCGTCGGTCCGCCAACGCCGCCTTCTGCGGTGTGGTTATAGACGACATCGAGATAGACCTCAATGCCTGATTCGTGCAATCGATCTACAGATTCTTGAAGCTCAGAAATGGGATCATCAGTTGCTGCATATTCTGCATGGGGCGCCGAGAATGCAATCGCGTTATAACCCCAATGATTCTTACGGCCGCGATTCCAGATTGCGGGTTCAGTTGCATATGAGTGAATTGGAAGCAACTCGATAGCGGTGACGCCAAGATGTTGTAAGTGTGCGATTGTGCTTTCATGGCCGAGCGCCTTATACGTTCCACGTTCTTCGACTGGAATTCGAGTGTTCTTCGCTGTTAGCCCTTGAACATGAGCTTCATAGATAACTGTTGAGGTCCATGAGGTAAGTGGGCGATGAATCTCACGAGGCGCAAAGTCAGTGACGACAGAGTAAGGAACAAACCCGGCGCTATCGCGGTTGTCGCGAAGAGTGATATCTCCATTGCCAATTGCATCATCTGCAACGTGGGCATAGATCTCTGGAACATATTGGAGCGCGCCATCGAGTCGGTGGGTATATGGATCAATCAATAACTTAGCTGCATTAAAACGTGTTCCATATTCAGGTTGCCATGGTCCATAGACGCGATAGCCATACCGTTGTCCTGCTCGAACCCCGGCGAGGTAGCCATGCCAGATCGGGCCATTGCGATGCTTGAGGGCGAAGCGAGTCTCGACCAACTTCCCATTGACCTCATTGAAGAGGCAGAGCTCAACAGCATCGGCGGCATTGCTCCAGATAGCGAAGTTGCAGCCCCCATCGGTCAGGGTGGCCCCAAGGGTTCTGGGATCGGCTGGATGCATGGGGCCAGTCTGCCTTGTGCACAGGCCTACCCATCAGTAACATCACGCTTATGAAGATTGCAGTCTGTATTAAGCAAGTGCCCGACTCATGGGCGCAGAAGACAATGGTCAATGGTCGACTCGATCGCGAGAGCGTTGATGCAGTACTCAATGATCTCGATGAGTATGCAGTCGAAGAGGCGCTCAAGATTGTTGAAGCACATGGCGGTAATGAGGGCGATGACGCCGCACATTCTGTCACTGTGATCTCAATGGGACCAGAGCGCGCAACTGAAGCGGTACGTAAAGCGCTCTCCATGGGAGCCAACGATGCAATTCTTATTACAGATCCTGCCCTCGCAGGTAGCGATGCGTTGATGACATCAAAGGTTCTGAGCTCTGTGATTAGCGCAGGCGGATATGACCTCGTCATCTGCGGAACCGAAAGTACAGATGCACGTATGAGCGTTGTGCCAGCGATGATCAGCGCTCGCCTCGGTTGGGGGCAACTCACCTTCGCTTCACGCGTTGAGGTAGATCCTGCATCATCAAAGGTTTCCATCACTCGAACAACTGAAGCAGGAGTCGATGAGATCTCTTCATCGTTCCCAGCCGTCATCAGTGTTGTCGAAAAGATTAACGAGCCACGTTACCCATCATTTAAGGGAATCATGGCTGCAAAGAAGAAGACAATCGAATCTAAAGATCTCGCAGCAATCGGAGTATCTGCTGAATCTGGTTGGTCTGAAGTGAAGGATGCAACACCACGTCCTCCACGTGCTGCCGGCATCAAGGTCACAGATGAGAATGGCAGTGGCGCAGAAGCACTTGTTAATTTCCTAGCAGAGAAGAAGTTGATATGAGCACAGTATTGATTCTCGCTGATTTCTCGGGCGATAAGGCATCTAAGACAACGGCAGAGCTTGCAACTGCAGGCGCTCGTATTGGCGAAGTAACTGCAGTAGTACTTGCTGCACCAGGTGCTGGTGCAGCGCTTGCTGCAACCGTTAACCAAGGTCCAATTGCAAAGGTACTTGTCGTTGAATCTGCAGATTTTGCATCATGTGGAGTTCCTGCGGCAGCAGATGCACTTGCACAGGTTGCTAAGTCACTATCTCCTTCAGCAATTCTCGTTGCATCACACGCGCTCGGTAAAGAGGTAGCAGCACGCGTTTCCGTTACTCTCGAATCCGGAATCATTACAGATGCTGTCGATGTAGATGCAAGTGGCGTTGCAACTCAGTTGGTATTCGGTGGATCAACAACTGTTCACTCAGTTGTCAGCCACGGAACACCCGTCATCACTGTGCGACCAAATTCAATTGCTGCAGATTTCAGCGCTTCATCTCCTGCAATCTCAAACGAGAACGTGGCTATCGGCGAAGCAGCAAAGCTTTCATGTATCTCCTCTTCACAGCCACCAGTCAAGGGCGGTCGTCCAGAACTTACTGAGGCGAATATCGTTGTCTCAGGTGGTCGCGGTACAGATGGAAACTTTGCAGCGGTTGAAGGTTTTGCAGACTCACTTGGTGCAGCTGTCGGTGCATCACGCGCTGCAACAGATGCGGGTTGGTATCCACATTCACATCAGGTTGGCCAGACAGGTAAGACAGTCAGCCCGGCTCTCTATGTTGCTTGCGGAATCTCTGGCGCTATCCAACACCGCGCAGGAATGCAGACCTCAAAGACAATCGTTGTCATCAATAAGGACCCTGAGGCGCCACTCTTCGAAATCGCAGATTTTGGCGTTGTAGGCGACCTCTTTGACGTACTTCCTGCAGCTACTGAAGGAGTAAAGGCCCGTAAGGCCTAAGCCTTCTCTTCAATCTAGACTGCTCCCTGTGAGCATCTACCTCGATCATGCGGCAACTACGCCGATGAACCCTGCCGCAATTGAGGCGATGTCGACCGCTCTAGCCATTATTGGCAATCCATCATCGCTGCATGCAGATGGTCGAGCTGTTCG
>CANGLK010000064.1 GCA_947454735.1 Candidatus Nanopelagicaceae bacterium | reverse complement strand
TGCCCGCACCCCTGCGGCTACACGAGTACCGAAACACATTAAGGAGTAATCACTATGCCTACAGGTCGCGTGAAATGGTTCTCCCTCGAAAAGGGTTTTGGCTTCATCGCATCAGATGAAGGAGAAGATGTTTACTTGGCAGCGACAGCACTTCCTGCTGGCGTTCCATCAGTAAAGCCAGGAACAAAACTTGAGTTCTCTGTCATCGATTCTCGTAAGGGTCCTCAGGCGATGTCAGTACATATCGTTGATGCGCCTGTATCTCTCGCTGAGAATTCACGAGTCAATAACGATGATCTCGCTGCAATGATTGAAGACACAATCAAGATTCTCGACAAGGTAGGCAATGGTCTTCGCCATGGTCGCCACCCATCTGGATCTGAAGCAGAGCGCCTCGGACGTGTTCTTCGCGGTATCGCTTCACAACTCGAAGCTTAAGCAACGTAATTTAAATAGCGCTTTTACGATTACGTCGTACTGAGTATCTAATTCCTGCTAAACCAAGCGCTGCACCGACGACGCAGGTCCAAATAATCTTTGCATCCGATCCAGCAGCGAGTGCAATCACGCCTGCTGTTACCCAGCAGATAGTTCCGATTGAGACTAGAGTTACAACAGAATTAATTGTTGATTTCTCAGTAGATGTCATGGAAGAAGAGTAATGTGTAGAACGGTTAATGCGGAAGGAAACTGGCGTTCATTTCGCCATCGCAATTTCCGCATCCTCTATCCAGCTAACGCACTCTCCAATATCGGTACTTGGGCACAACGCGTTGCTCAGGATTGGTTAGTCCTTGAGCTCACCAATAACAATGGTTCAGCACTTGGTCTTGTTACCGCTGTGCAATTTGCACCAGTTCTTCTCTTTAGCCTCCACGGTGGAGCCCTTGCTGACCGCGTCAATAAGAGAAAACTTCTGATCTGGACAAATATCGTTGCAGCTCTTGCTTGCTATGGAATCGGAATCCTCGTCGTAACTCACCACATCAAGTTGTGGCATGTCTTTGTTGGGGCTGCGGTACTCGGAATCTCCTCAGCGCTAGATGCGCCGATACGCCAAGCATTTACCTCAGAAATCGTTGGTCACTCCGATGTTGCCAATGCAGTCAGCCTTAACTCAGCTAATTTCAATGCCGGCCGCCTTGTTGGGCCTGCGCTATCGGGCTTCTTAATCGCTCGCTTCAGCACAGGTCCATCTTTTATTATCAATGCAACGACCTATCTATTTGTTATTGCAGCGCTCATTGCCATGCGCGAAAAAGACTTCTTTATTCTTAAAAAGGAAGTAACTCTGGGAACAGTCCGTGAAGGAATTCGATACGCACTTGCTCGCCCTGATCTCTATGTTGTGATGCTTCTCGTCTTCTTCGCTGCAACATTCGGCCTTAATTTTCAGATATTCAACGCACTTATGGCAACTAAAGAATTTGGCAAGGGCCCTGCCTCGTATGGACTTCTTGGTACCTACATCGCGATTGGTTCATTAACTGGAGCGCTCTTAAGTGCACGACTCGAGCGCTTTAGAACTACGCGATTCATTATCAAACTCGGCGTTCTCTTTTCGATTGCAGTCTTGGTTCTCTCAATAGCTCCTACCTATACCTGGTATTCACTCTGGCTTCCATTCTGTGGAATCACAGCTCTAACGATGTTGATCTCTGCAAACTCTTATGTTCAGACAAAGTCTGACCCGGCTGTGCGCGGACGAGTTATGGGTATCTACTTACTCATCTTTATGGGCGGAACTCCATTTGGTTCGCTACTCATCGGATACCTCACTGAGACAATCGGAGTCCGAGAGACGGTCGCCTTCTGCGGTGGAGTCTCACTTCTGGCTGCCCTGACAATCTGGGCGCTCTTCAATAAGAAAGTTGAAACACCAACTGATCTAAAAGTTTCGCAGATACTGAGTTAGATCTCGAACTTGTCGAGGTGATCCTGCGGAATATGAGCAGGAACAAACTTCACGATAAGTGAAGCGATTAGAATCATCACTGGCACCATTAAATACGCGCGTGAGATTCCATAGTTATCACCGAGGAGTCCGAGCAAGAATGGTGCACCTGCGATCGCAAGACCTGCAGCGAGTGAAGAACGCCCAATAGCGAGCTCTGGACGACCATCACTATGGTTGATAAGGCGAAGTGAGGTCAGTGCGAATTGCATTGAAATACCAAGTCCACTGACGAGAAGCATCAATAAGCTGATCACCAATTGATGCGAGAACCACAGCCCAAAGAAACCAATAGCCTGCACGCCGAGAACAATCAGAAGTTGAGTATCTGCGGCGAGGCGATGCATTAATCGGCCACCGAAGAAACGTCCGATAGCCATGCCCACACCGAGTGCAATGATGGCAATCGTTGAAATTGCAGCTGTTGCTGCTGTGCGATTACGTACGAGATCTGCAGCCCAGAATGCTGTTGCAAACTCAGTTCCGATTGTGGCGATAAATCCAGCCCATGAAATCCAGAAGGCAACTGAAAGCTTTCCACCCTGTGGTCCATCTGCAGAAGGAGTGTGTGCGTCATCGGTACGTTCGCGACGGAAGAAGTAGAGATAGAGCGCAAGCGGCAAGATGAGAACGAGACCCATGCGCCAGAAATCCGGTGCAGTCTGTGCAATTGTTCCGATCGTTGTTGTTCCGACGACATAACCAGCGGAGGAGACACCGTTTGCTTGACCAACCGCGATAGGTGCGAGCTTTCCGTAATGGCCGTTGAGTGAGACTACAAATGAGTTAATGACCACTGAACAGCCGAATGATGCAACGAAGGCGGCAGAGATCGTTAATTGGATGGGTTGCACAAATGCGAGTGCCAGTAATCCAAAGGAGAAGATTATTAGGCCAATCCATCCAGTTTCGGCCCGTCCAAATCGGTGAGTTAGACGCGGGATTGAAAGCCCGGCGAAGATTGATGCGATGCCCATCGCCGTTCCGTGAAGTCCCGCTACTGCAAGGGAAGTACCTTGATCTGCGCGCAATAAAGGCTGCGCAGGTCCAAAACCACCAAGGAAGAAGTTTACGACAAAGGTCTGAAGCGCGACCGTCCAGAAGAAGCGATCGCGTTTAATCGTTACAGGCATTATGAAAGTTGTGAAACGACGTAATCGATAGATGCAGTAAGTGCATCGATATCTGATGGATCAATCGCTGGGAACATCGCGATACGAAGCTGGTTCTTGCCGAGCTTGCGATAAGGCTCTGTATCTACGATGCCATTTGCACGAAGTGCCGCAGCAACCTTTGTTGCATCGATTGCATCATCAAAGTTAATAGTTCCAATTACATTAGAGCGCTGTGCAGGATCTACAACAAATGGAGTTGTATAGCTGGTCTTCTCAGCCCAACCGTAGAGGCGTGAGGCAGAATCTGCTGTGCGATCAGTTGTGAACTTGAGCCCACCATTCTCGTTCATCCAATTAATCTGATCTGCAAGAAGCATCAACGTAATAAGTGCTGGAGTGTTGTAAGTCTGATCAAGACGTGAATTCTCAATTGCGGTTCCGAGATCAAAGAATGCTGGAATCCAACGACCGGATGCCTTGATCTTCTCTGCGCGCTCAATAGCTGCTGGGCTCATCAATGAGAGCCAGAGTCCGCCATCTGAGGCAAAAGACTTCTGTGGAGCAAAGTAATAAGCATCAAACTCTTTTGCATCAACGTGAAGTCCACCTGCTGCAGAAGTTGCATCAACGAGAACTAGTGCGCCATCTGTTCCTGCTGGGCGCTTGATTGGCATTGCAACGCCAGTTGAAGTCTCATTATGAGTAAGTGCATAAGCATCGATTCCATCTTCCTTTACAGAAAGTGGGTGAGTGCCTGGCTCTGATTTGATCACTGAAGGCTCACCAAGGAATGGAGCCTCTTTTGATGCAGCTGCAAACTTTGATGAGAATTCACCGAAAACGAGGTGCTGTGAGCGGTTTTCAATAAGTCCAAAAGTTGCGATATCCCAGAACGCAGTGGATCCGCCGTTGCCGAGGACAACTTCATATCCTTCTGGAAGGTTAAAGAGAGATGCGAGACCTTCACGAACGTTTTTAACGACATTCTTCACCGGCTTCTGTCGGTGTGATGTTCCGATAACAGAGTTACCTGATGCGATTAGTGCTTGAAGTGATTCAGGGCGAACCTTTGAAGGTCCTGCACCAAAACGTCCATCACGTGGCTTGATATCTGCTGGAATTACAATCTCTGCGCTCATGTAGATAATTCTACGGGT
>CANGLK010000063.1 GCA_947454735.1 Candidatus Nanopelagicaceae bacterium | reverse complement strand
TCTAACTTCATCGTTGGCTTCCCGGGGGAGAGCCAGGAAGATTTCGATAATCTTGCAAACTTCATCGCATCTGCAAAGCTCGATGCCATCGGTGTATTTGGCTATTCAGACGAGGACAATACAGAAGCTCTTGATCATGGCGATAAGGTAGATGAAGAGATAATTAAGGAGCGCGTTGAGTCTCTCTCACGACTTGCAGATGAGATGGTCTCTTCTCGCGCTCAAGCTCGTATTGGAGAGAACGTTCGAGTATTGATTGAAGATGCAGAACTTCAAGAAGGTCGTGCTGCACACCAAGGTCCAGAGGTAGATGGCACAACATCTTTTATTGGCACCAACTTTAAAACGGGAGAGTACGTTGACGCCGTTGTGATTGACTCTATGGGAGCAGATCTCGTTGCGAGGCCTCTATAAATGTCGTTAGAGATAACTCCTAACTGGCTCACAGTTCTACGTATCGCGCTTATTCCCGCAGGAGTGTGGGCAATCTTCCATAGCCCGGAAACTTCCTGGCAATCACTCGCTTGGTCAATCTTTTTTATTCTTGGCCTCACAGATATTCTCGATGGCCATTGGGCACGTAAATCTGGGCGCACAACTCCATTGGGTGCATTCCTCGACCCAGTCGCAGATAAGGCTCTCATCGGCTCGGCAATGATTTCACTTGCAATCCTTGACCGTTTTCCGTGGTGGATTGTCATTCTGATCTTGGTTCGTGAAATCGGAATCACTATCTTTCGCCTAGTAGTCATCCGAGATGGAGTGATCCCCGCTAGCAAAGGCGGAAAGCTCAAGACTATGATGCAGAGCTTTGGCGTCGGTTTCTACATCCTGCCCATTCCGGAATTTGCCTACCCACTGAGAGATGCCTTTATGGCCATTGCAATCTTCCTTACGGTCTGGACCGGGGTTGATTACATCGTGAAATGGCGAGAAGAAAGAAATAACAGAACTAGTAAGTAGCATCTCGTGCGAGTAGATTTATACCTATGCCATTGCGCGCACATGCCAAAACGATTGTTGCCAAACTTGTTGAGCAGAATGAAACCGTAGCTGTTGCAGAATCTTTGACAGCCGGTGGATTAGGACATGCAATCACCTGTGCCCCGGGGGCCTCTCAAGTTTTCTTAGGTGGAATCATCGCTTATACAAATGATGTAAAAGTAAATATTCTTGGCGTAAATCCAGCACTCATCGAAGAGTTCACAGTTGTCAGCGAAGAAGTTGCCAATGCAATGGCAGATGCTGCGCGAGAGAAATTCGGAACGACCTGGGGGATTGCGACGACAGGAATAGCTGGCCCTGGCGATTATCAAGGAATACCAGAGGGGACTGTCTGGATAGCGGTACGGGGGCCGATCAATCAGAGCCTTCAATTACAGCTCGATAGCGGGCGCGAAGCGATTCGTACTGGCTCTATATCCAGCGCGATTGGCACCTTTGCCCGTATCCTTAGCTATCGCACCAACTAAGCGAGCGAGAGAGGGGTGAGTCGATGGTTCTATTACGTGAATCTGTAGGTCAAGTCCTTCGCCGTGCCCGTACAGAGCAATCTCGTACCCTTCGTGATGTTGCCCGTGATGCACGAGTATCGCTCGGATACCTTTCAGAGGTTGAGCGCGGACATAAAGAGGCATCATCAGAGCTCCTCAATTCAATCTGCGAAGCCCTCGGTCTTACATTGGGTTCTTTGATGGCTGAAGTAACTCACGAGATCACATCAGCTGAGACTGCAACACTCGTCGTTGTCGATGCAGCCTAAATATTCGCTTCAAGCTAGCGCACACCGCCGCACAGAAGCAGCAATCCTCGAAGGTACAAAAGCATTAATTGCTCGTAGTGGCATCTCTGGTTTATCTATGATCGAGATTGCAGATCATTCCGAAGTTTCTCGTGCAACTCTCTATAACCATTATCGCGATAAAGATGCAGTACTTGCAGCTCTTGTAAGCTCTGAAGTGCAGCGATTAGCGGAGCTTGCAACTACCGCAGGCACACCGGCAGATGCCCTTGAATCACTATCAATTTCAATTTCATCAGATTCAGCTCTCACTGCAATGCGCATCCATGATGCCTCTGCTTTAGTCGCTGCAATGACAAATACCTCATCAGAGCACTACATCACGATTGCACAGATTATTTATGGCGCAACTAAATCACAAGCAGGTACGGGCATTGCGATGCGCTGGTTATTGGGACAGGTAATGCAACCCATCACGCCAGAGCAATCTCGCGAACAAGCAACGCTCTTGGCTGCGGATACCCTCTTTTAATCTATGCGAATCTCAGATCTCAAAGAACGCCTTGTTCTCTCATTTGGCGAAGAGTGGGCACCCTCATTCTCACAAGATATTGCGATCAGCGAACTCGGTAGCAAGACTGTTAATGAAGCGCTTAAGGCAGGGCTAGAAGCAGATGAAATTTGGCGTGCAGTCTGTAAACAGTGCCCCGTTGAGACAGCTAAACAGCGATAACTTCTAGCAACCACGGTTCAACTCCATCAGATGGAGTCAATGCGCAGGGATATTTTTCAGAGACGATTGCATAGAGATCTTCTGGCGTCTTTGGAATCGATCGTGATTGCAATAACCAGCGCGCAATCTCACCTCGAGTCTTCTTAGACATGTGAGTAATGACCGTACGAACTCCATCAACTACGGTAGAGACCCGAATTTCAACGGTGATATCAACTGGAGATTTCCAGACAGTTTTATATGTTGAGGATCGGCAATCAACAATGAGCGGAACTTTTATGGTATCGAGGATTGCGGCTACTTGTGGCGCCATCGCCTTGTTATTGATCTTCTCTTTATAGCTCTCGATCTTTGAAGATGGTCGAACGACTCCGTACTTGGCGCTAATAATTGCCAGAGCACCCTCGCCGCGTTTTCTGGCGGCAGGGGAGAGAGTGGACCAGCCGAGCGCCTGATAGAGGACCCCTGAATAGACAGCCATCGCCGCGGTCGGCTTGGTGGTTTCAACCTTCTTCTCAGAGGGCGGCAGGAGGATAAGCACGGCGTGAGTATGGCCGGCTCGAGCCCCATTTGTCGGTGGTGGCTCATATATTGCCAGCGTGTCTTAAGTGGTATTCGAACAGATGTTCGACTACCCTTTATCCATTGCTCAACCGAGCAATATGCACAACCAGAGCGGTCTCACTCTTCCGCCCACAGCGTCTCTATAACGCCTACGGCCGTCGGTGAAGTTTCCGTACCTTCTGGGCCACCAAACGGTGGGGGATTAGCCCTCAACGTTCGATTAAAAGGAGAAAAGCTCATGGCAGCTGAAAAGCCAAGTAAAGCCGATGAAAAAGCATCATCCGATCGCCACAAGGCGCTCGACACCGCCCTCGCTCAGATCGAACGTCAGTTTGGTAAGGGTGCAGTTATCAAGATGTCCGATAAGCAGGCCCAAGTTATCGAGGTTATTCCAACAGGTTCTGTTGCACTCGATATGGCTCTCGGAATCGGTGGCCTTCCACGTGGTCGTATCGTAGAGATCTACGGACCAGAATCTTCAGGTAAGACAACTCTTACCTTGCACGCAATCGCATCTGCGCAGAAGCTCGGTGGCATCTGTGCATTTATCGATGCAGAGCACGCATTCGATGCAGAGTATGCGAAGAAGCTCGGTGTTGATATCGATGCACTTCTCGTTTCACAGCCAGATACCGGTGAGCAAGCTCTCGAGATCATGGATATGTTGGTTCGCTCTGGCGCACTCGATCTCGTTGTAGTCGACTCAGTTGCAGCACTTGTTCCTCGCGCAGAAATCGAAGGCGAGATGGGTGATTCACATATGGGTCTCCAGGCTCGTTTGATGTCACAGGCGCTTCGTAAGATCACAGGTGCGCTTCACCAGTCAAAGACAACAGCGATCTTCATTAACCAGTTGCGTGACAAGATCGGTGTCTTCTTCGGATCCCCTGAGACAACAACAGGTGGAAAGGCGCTTAAGTTCTATGCATCTGTTCGCCTCGATATCCGTCGTATTGAAACGCTGAAGGATGGCCAAGAGTCTGTCGGTAACCGTACTCGCGTGAAGGTCGTCAAGAACAAGATGGCTCCACCTTTCAAGCAGGCAGAGTTCGACATCATCTACGGAACAGGAATCTCACGCGAGGGATCACTCCTTGATATGGGTGTAGATCTTGGCATCGTAAAGAAGTCTGGCGCTTGGTATACATACGAGGGCGACCAGTTGGGTCAGGGTAAGGAGAATTCACGTAACTT
>CANGLK010000062.1 GCA_947454735.1 Candidatus Nanopelagicaceae bacterium | reverse complement strand
TTGTAGAGAGGTGGCTGAGCAAAGTAGACGAAGCCGTTTTCAATAAGCGGACGCATAAAGCGGAAGAGCAAGGTGAGAAGAAGGGTACGGATGTGCTGACCATCGACGTCAGCATCTGCCATCAAAATAATCTTGTGATAGCGAAGCTTCTCGATATCGAAGTCGTCGTGCACACCTGTGCCGAGCGCGGTAATAAGCGCCTGAACTTCATTGTTCTGCAAGACGCGATCGATGCGAGCCTTCTCAACGTTCAGAATCTTTCCACGGATAGGAAGAACTGCTTGATTGCGAGAGTCACGTCCACCCTTAGTTGAACCGCCCGCTGAATCTCCCTCAACGATATAGAGCTCGCACTTTGCTGGATCTGTCCACTGACAATCAGCGAGCTTTCCTGGCATTCCGCGACCTTCTAGCAAACCCTTGCGATTACGCGCTAAATCACGTGCTTTTCGTGCTGCAACACGAGCAGATGCGGCATCAATCGACTTGCGGATGATGTCCTTACCTTCTGCTGGATTCTGTTCAAACCATGCAGTGAGTTGTTCATTAACAATCTTCTGTGTAAATGATTTCGCTTCAGTGTTACCAAGCTTTGTCTTTGTCTGTCCTTCAAACTGTGGCTCGCCAAGTTTGATAGAGACAATCGCAGTGAGACCTTCGCGAACATCGTCACCTGTCAGACGATCTTCCTTCTTCTTAATTAAATTCTGATCTTCGGCAAATTTATTTACTACAGATGTGAGTGCAGTACGGAAACCTTCTTCGTGTGTTCCACCCTCATGTGTATGAATTGTGTTTGCAAATGTGTAAACGGATTCTGAGAAGCCCTGGTTCCACTGCATCGAGACTTCTAGTGAAAGGCGCGCCTTCTTATCTTCTGCTTCGATAGCAATTACTGATTTATGGAGTTCGCCACGAGTTGAGTTAAGGTGCTTTACAAAGTCTGTGATTCCGCCAGCATATTGGTAGCGAACGGCAAGCTGCTCACCCTTCTCATCAACATGTCCTTCACGCATATCTGTAAGCGACAAGATAAGTCCCTTATTAAGAAATGCCATTTCGCGAAAACGTGTTGAGAGAACTTCAAAAGAGAAATCAACTGTTTCGAAGATTTCAGCAGATGGCCAGAATTGGATTGTTGTTCCGGTCTCTGTTGTTGCCTCGCCCTTTTTTACAGGAGCAGTTGGAACACCGAGCTTGTACTCCTGTGTCCAAATAAATCCATCGCGCTTAACCTTTGCATGTAAATCGGTTGAGAGCGCATTAACAACTGATGATCCAACGCCGTGAAGTCCACCAGAGACTGAGTAACCACCATCTCCGAACTTTCCACCTGCGTGAAGAACTGTAAGAACAACTTCGAGAGCTGGCTTCTTCTCGATTGGGTGGATATCAACTGGAATTCCACGACCGTTATCGATTACCTGCAACGATCCATCTGGCATCAGAGTTACTTGAATCTCGGTGCAATAACCTGCGAGCGCCTCATCAACTGCGTTATCGACGATCTCGTAGACGAGGTGGTGGAGACCGCGTTCGCCGGTAGATCCGATATACATACCTGGGCGCTTGCGGACCGCCTCAAGGCCTTCGAGGACGGTGATGGAAGAGGCGTCGTAGCCTTGCTTCTCTTGCGTCATCGAGCCTCCATTGGCTTTATCGAAAAGGCTTTAAAAAGCCTCAGAAGCCCGATTTGCTTGGGCTAGGCAATTATCCTAGTGGTAAATGAATTCTGTAAATACCGCCAAAAGCCTTGGACGGTAGAAATCCCGAAGTTTGAGCCCGCCTCCTAGCCTTCCCTCTGGGGTCAGAGCGATTTGAGCGTGATTTCACCCTCCCCGGCCATTCCCGCGCCATTCTCAGCAAAGACACAGGGTTGGGGTCGAGTATTAAGCCATGAGCACAGATTCCACAGGCAAGCGCATCCTCGTCGTCGATGATGAGAACAGTATTAGCGATCTCATCGCCACCTCACTCAAGTTTGTTGGCTTCGATGTCCGCACAGCCGCCAGTGGATCACAAGCTCTCGCAGTCGCTGAAGAGTTCAAGCCTCACGCGATGATTCTCGATGTGATGTTGCCAGATCTCGATGGTTTTGAAGTCTGTCGCCAAATTCGCAATGAAGGACATCAAGTTGGTGTTCTCTTTCTCTCCGCTAAAGATGAGATGAAAGATAAGGTGCAAGGGCTCACAATCGGCGGCGATGATTACATGACAAAGCCTTTTAGCCTTGAAGAGCTCGTTGCACGCCTTAAGGCGCTTCTTCGTCGAATCGGAGTTGTCGAGCAGGATATGGATGATGAGAAGATTTCATTTGCAGATCTCGAACTCGATGATGCAACACACGAGGTGCGTCGCGCAGGAAATCTCATTGAGCTATCCCCTACTGAATTTACACTTCTTCGCTACCTCCTTATCAACGCAGATCGCGTTGTATCAAAGGCGCAGATCTTGGATCACGTCTGGGATTACGACTTTGGTGGAGATGCAGGAATCGTCGAAACGTATATCTCTTATCTACGAAAGAAAATCGATATCTACGAACCAGCGCTGATTCACACAGTGCGCGGCGTTGGATACCGTCTTCGTATCGCACCAAGTAAGTAATAGGCTTTTCTAATGAAGAGTCCCCTTCGCACCTGGTCGCTCCGAAGCCGTTTGGTTCTCGGTGTTGTGCTTCTTAGCGCTGCAGGTTTCATTCTCTCAAGCGTTGTTGCACAACAAGCCCTGCGCTCATACCTCCTACACCAGATTGATAATGAACTTCTTACCCTCTCTGGCAGTTCTCTTCCTCGAATCGCCGAGGCAGGAATTGCTCAAGATCCAGATGATTTTGTTGGACACCATGTTGGAACTAAACCACGTCCGCAAGCTACAAATGTGGCACGCACTCCGTTACAGAGAATTCCAACGGCAACATCTGTCACCCTTCTCGATGCGGCAGGTAATGTCACTGCTGGCCTCGGTGGTGACCTCAACGCAGCCTCTGTCGCTACTTATTTAGGTGGTATCACTCCGGCAAAGGCGGCTTCTTATCAAGGAAGAGCTTTTACTATCGATGCAAAGGGAAGTGATTTCCGAGCGGTTGCACTTCTTCTTCCGAATAATTCTGGAACAGTCGTCGCAGCTCAGTCATTAGATGGACTTGATAAGACTGTAGGTAAACTTGGATTCTTCTTCTTTCTTATCGGATTACTACTTATTACTTTAATTGCAATCGCATCACGTATCGTGATTAAAGTTGGTATGCAACCACTTGAAGATGTTGAGGTAACTGCTGAACAGATCGCAGCAGGAGATCTCTCGGCACGTATGCCGGATGCCAACCCGCACACAGAGGTCGGTCGTCTCGTCACTTCGCTTAACTCAATGCTTGCACGTATCGAGACATCTTTTGATGCTCGCGCTGAGAGCGAAAATAAACTCCGTCGATTTGTCGCAGATGCATCCCATGAACTTCGCACACCGTTAACTGCTATCCGTGGCTTCTCTGAGCTCTATCGCCAGGGCGCTGTCTCTGGCGAAGAGCCAACGCGAGAACTTATTGGTCGCATCGAAGGCGAATCAAAGCGTATGGGTTCTCTCGTTGAAGATCTCCTGCTCTTAGCTCGCATCGATCAGGCGCGTGAGATGGAATCTAAACCCGTGAACTTAGGCGAGGTTGTTGAATCGGCTATCGCATCCGCACGCGCTGCAGGTCCAGATCATCCAGTTACATTTACTGGAAATGGTGAAGATCTATTTGCGCTCGGTGATGAGGCGCGAATCCATCAAGTAGTTGCAAATCTGTTGGCTAATGCACGCGCCCATACGCCTGCAGGAACAAAGATTGAAGTCTCACTCCACCGCGATGCAGATGGAATTCGAATCGCTGTTGCAGATAACGGTCCTGGATTATCAGCAGATGATCAGAAGAAGATCTTTGAACGTTTCTATCGCGCCGATACCTCACGCGTGCGAGTCGACGGTGAAGGAAGCGGTCTAGGGCTTTCGATCGTTGACGCAGTGATGAAGGCCCATGGTGGTTCTGTCACAGTTCAATCAGAGCCCGGTAAGGGAGCAACCTTTACCTTATTCTTTCCGATTGCCTCTTTGTAATTAGTTGGCAGGGCCGAGAGATTCCATCGCGCGAAGTGTTGCGATGCGCTCTTCAATCGGTGGGTGAGTACTAAAAAGTTTAGATACAGATTTTCCATCGAGCGGTGATTCAATCCAGATATGGGCAACTGCATTCGACTTCTGGCGAACAACTGTTGTATCAGCTGCCAAAACTTCTAGCGCCTTGCGTAGCCCTGCTGGGTTACGAGTGAATTGAACTGCAGTCGCATCGGCGAGTGATTCACGCTTACGTGAGATTGCAGATTTAAGGAGCATCGCGGCAATTGGCGCAAGAATCAAAACTGCTAGAGAAATGATCAGCGCAACGGGATTTTGATTATTGTCACGGCGATCACGACCGCCACCAAACCACATCATGCGGGTAAGGAAGTCGGACAAGATTGCAATTGCACCAGCTGTTGTCGCCGCAACTGCAGA
>CANGLK010000061.1 GCA_947454735.1 Candidatus Nanopelagicaceae bacterium | reverse complement strand
TATGCAATGGCATCTGGCCACCCTGATGGAGCCAAGTACGCCAAGAGCATCGCGGGTCCATGCGAGGACGATGGCGTTGCGATCGCCATCGAAGCCCTGCTCGATCTCCCGCTTGCTTAATCCTTTCGATTTTTGAAAACTCCGCCACCTCTAGTAGCCTCTCCCACGGAGGACTCGCATAGCGGCCGAGTGCACCGGTCTTGAAAACCGGCAGGTGAAAGCCTCGTGGGTTCAAATCCCACGTCCTCCGCGCTAAACGAAGCCCGTCTGCATGCACTGCAGGCGGGTTTCGTGCTTCTTGTGGCTGACTTCATAAGCCATACGCACGCTTTTATCTAGATACTTCCCGCCAATGAGCGCACACTTACACCTATTAGTTAGGGCAATCCAACGGGGGAGCATCAATGTCCGGAGTCTTTTCTCCAACGCGCGCCAAGATAAAAGAGCGCACTCTACGAACAGATAAGTGGTGGCTTGAGCCAGCGATTACCTTTGGAGTTCTCTTCTCCTTCGTAATCTATGCAACCTTCCGCGCATTCGAAGGTGCTAATTACTTTGTCGAGCCGCTCATCTCACCTTTCTATTCACCATGTCTCTCAGAAGCATGTGTTGAAGGATCGAAGCTCTTCGGTTGGGCGCCAGTAAGTGCACAGGTACTTGGCTTCGCACTTTCACCAGCGTTGATCATCTTGATCTTCCCACTTGGTTTCCGCATGACTTGCTACTACTACCGCAAGGCTTACTACCGTGCTTTCTGGCTCTCACCACCAGCATGTGCTGTCGCCGAGCCACATACAAAGTACACAGGCGAAACTCGTGCACCACTGATCTTGCAGAACGCGCACCGCTGGTTCTTCTATGCAGGTTTGGTATTTAACGTATTCCTTACTTATGACGCAGTTCTTGCATTTAAGAATAACGATGGTCAGTGGGGACATATGAGCGTTGGAACACTCGTACTTGTTGCGAGCTCTTCACTGCTCTGGTTCTACTCACTCTCATGCCACACATGTCGTCACACTGTTGGTGGACGTTTGAAGCACTTCTCTAAGCATCCAGTGCGTTACAAACTCTGGTCAGTTGTTTCAGTTCTCAATACAAAGCACCAGCAATTTGCTTGGTTCTCACTTGCAGCAGTTGCATTTGCCGATATCTACGTTCGCCAAGTTGCAACTGGCGCCTGGACCAACTTCTACTTCTTCTAAGCGGGCAGGGAATATAAAAAATGTCACAGAACCTTACGAAATTAAAGTACGACGTTGTTATCGTCGGTGCAGGTGGAGCTGGTCTTCGCGCTGCTGTAGAAGCTCGTGAAGCTGGTCTTCGAGTAGCAATCATCTGTAAGTCATTATTCGGTAAGGCTCACACTGTTATGGCTGAAGGTGGAGCTGCAGCATCAATGGGAAATGCCAATAGCAATGACAATTGGATGGTCCACTTCCGCGACACTATGCGCGGTGGAAAGTTTCTTAACCACTACCGCATGGCAGAGCTTCATGCGAAAGAGTCACCAGATCGCATCTGGGAGCTCGAAATGTGGGGTGCTCTCTTTGATCGCACAAAAGAGGGAAAGATTTCACAACGTAACTTCGGTGGACATGAGTATCCACGTCTTGCACACGTTGGTGATCGCACAGGTCTAGAACTCATCCGCACAATGCAGCAGAAGATTGTTGCGCTGCAGCAGAAGGATGGTCGCGAGACTGGCGATATGGAAGCGAACCTCAAGGTCTATGCAGAATTTACAGTCACTGACATTCTCAAAGAGAATGGAAAAGTTGCAGGTGTCTACGGATACTGGCGCGAAAATGGCGATGAGATTCTCTTTGAAGCTCCAGCAGTTGTCATCGCAACAGGTGGCGTCGGTAAGGCATTTAAGATCACATCAAACTCTTGGGAAGGAACTGGCGATGGCCATGCACTCGCTCTCAAGGCTGGTGCAAATCTAAAGGATATGGAGTTCTTGCAATTCCACCCAACAGGAATGGTCTGGCCTCCATCAGTTCGCGGAATTCTCGTAACTGAATCTGTTCGCGGTGAAGGTGGAGTTCTTACAAATAATCTTGGTGAGCGCTTTATGTTTAAATACATCCCAGATGTATTTAAGGATAAGTACGCAACAACTGAAGAAGAAGCTGATCGTTGGTATACAGATCAGGACAATAACCGTCGTCCGCCAGAGTTGTTGCCTCGCGATGAAGTTGCGCGCGCAATTAACTCAGAAGTTAAGGCAGGACGCGGAACAGAGCATGGCGGAGTTTTCCTCGATGTTTCTAAGCGCTTGTCAGCTGAAGTTATTAAGAAGCGCCTTCCATCTATGTGGCACCAGTTCTATGAACTAGCCGGCGTTGACATCACAAAGGAGCCAATGGAAGTTGGCCCAACGTGTCACTACGTCATGGGTGGAGTCGATGTAGAGCCAGATACAGCTGCAGCAATTGGAGTTCCAGGACTCTTCGCAGCAGGTGAAGTTGCTGGCGGTATGCACGGTTCAAACCGTCTCGGTGGAAACTCACTCTCTGACCTTCTCGTCTTCGGTCGTCGCGCGGGCGCGGCAGCTGCAGATTATGCAAAGGCAAATGGCGCAAACCCTGTCTCTGATGCGACTATCGCAAAGGCGGCAGATCGCATTGAGGCTCCATTTAAGAATGAGGGCGGCGAGAACGCTTACTCATTGCATGCAGAACTTCAGGAAGTTACTCATAACTTGGTCGGAATCATTCGCACAGGTGATGAGATTAAGGAAGCGATAGCAAAGATTGCTGACATTCGTGCGCGTAGCCAGAAGGTATCTGTCGCAGGAAATCGTCAGTTCAACCCTGGCTTCCACCTTGCCTTCGACCTCGACAATATGTTGCTCGTTGCAGAGTCAACTGCAAAGTCTGCAATCTTGCGTGAAGAGTCTCGCGGTGGTCACACACGCGATGACTTCCCAGGTATGAGCAACACTTGGCGCCAGGTCAACCACATCTCAAGCTTTAACGGAAGCGAAGTAACCGTGACACCACGCGCACTTCCTGCAATCCCTAAGGAGCTCTTCGATCTCTTTGATATTCACGAGTTGGAGAAATACATGACACCGGAAGAAATTGCGAAAGGCGGTTCAAACTAATGACACGCAAACTCAATCTTCGTATCTGGCGTGGTGATTCAACTGACGGCGGACTTAAGGATGTTGTCGTTGATGTTAATGAGGGCGAAGTTGTCCTCGATGTAATCCACCGTGTTCAAGCGACACAGATGGGTGACTTGGCAGTCCGTTGGAACTGTAAGGCTGGTAAGTGTGGATCTTGTTCTATGGAGATCAACGGTAAGCCACGTCTTGCATGTATGACACAGGTTGCATCATTTGATGAGGACGAGACGATTACAATCACACCTCTTCGTGCATTTCCAATCATCAAGGACCTCGTTACAGATGTCTCCTTCAACTACAAGAAGGCGATGGAGATTCCGGCGTACGAGCATCCAACTGACCTTGCGCCAGGCGCAGCACGTATGGAGCAGGTGGATGTTGAGCGTTCACAAGAGTTCCGTAAGTGCATCGAGTGTTTCTTGTGTCAGAACACATGTCACGTTATCCGCGACCATGAAGAGAATAAGAAGTCATTTGCTGGCCCACGATTCTTTATCCGTATCGCAGAGCTTGATATGCACCCATTGGATCGCATCAAGAACCGCAAGCGCACTGCACAGGAAGAGCATGGTCTCGGAATGTGTAACATCACGAAGTGCTGTACTGAGGTCTGCCCAGAGCACATCAAGATCACTGATAACGCAATCATTCCTATGAAGGAGCGCGTAGTCGATATTAAGTACGATCCAGCACGCATGTTTAGCGGGCTACTTCGTCGAGAGAAGCGTGATTAATCAATGAATTTAATTATCCGATGGGCAGTGCTCGCATTCTCAATGTGGGTTGCAACTCTGGTCGTGCCTGGAATTACAGTGCATGGTCACCTTGCAACGTATCTCTGGGTAGCGCTGCTCTTCGGTTTAGTTAATTCAATCTTTGGTTCAATCATCAAGGTTCTGACCTTTCCAGTTTCAATTGTGACCTTTGGTCTCTTCCTCTTTGTTGTTAACGCCGCGATGCTTTCACTCACCGCCCGTTGGTCAGATAAGTTGGATGTAACGGGATTTTGGTCAGCCTTCTTTGCCTCAATCATTATCAGCTCTATCACGACAGTTTTTAAGGCGAGCAAGAAGAAGGCGACGCTCTGAAAGCGGTATTACTTGTCAGCGCAGGGGGAGTCTTAGGCTCCCTCTCACGCTTTCTGCTCTTGGACTTCTTCGATAGTTATCGCCACGCAACTTCTGCAGCAAATATTATCGGCGCAGCACTTGCTGCCCACCTTCTCGTTCTCATGGAGCATCGCGGAATTACAGAGCTTCGCTGGTTTCTCATCCCTGGGTTCTGCGGTGGATTAACTACATTCTCTGGCGTCACTTTTGAGGCGATGTTGCATCCCCATGAAAACTGGGTCTTCCTCTCAACAAATGTAATTTTCTCACTTGCCGCTGTGGCAATTTCAATGAAGCTCTCACGTAAGTGGATTAAGGAGAAGGCATGAACGAACTCCTTGTTGCCATTGGTGCCGCATTCGGAGCGCCTGCGAGATTTGTCATTGATAATCAATTCCGGAAATATACAAGTAAGCCGTATGGAATCTTTGCCATCAATATTCTTGGATC
>CANGLK010000060.1 GCA_947454735.1 Candidatus Nanopelagicaceae bacterium | reverse complement strand
TCACTCATTGGAATCCACCACCTCTGCGATTAATATTTCACGGATATTATTTTCTGGCGCACTCAATTCGTGCGCAGAAGATTTCTGTAACTCTGGAACCAACTCTACATACGCTGCAACAGCTGCCTTGCCACGTGCAAGGTGAGAAGCGGCTGTTCCCATCGGAATCTGAAGTACTTCAGCAACTTCTCGAAGCACCATTCCATGTTCATAGATTAAGACCAGCACAGCACGTTGTATTGCGCTCAGTGATTTCAAAGCTGCCTGAACAAGGAGTCGTTGCGTGACATCCTCTGTCTGATCTGCAATATCTCTAATATTCTCGGCGAGATCCCATGAAGTCTCGAGCTCTTGCTGCTTACGCAACCATTTGCGGCGCATATCGGCATGCTTGCTGACCATCACGCGCATGAGGTAGGCCTCAGGGTTTTCATGGATACGAATCTTTGCCCAACGCTTGTAGACATCGGCAAGGGCTTCCTGGAGAACATCCTCGGCATTTTGGGTATCGAAGCAGATTACCTTCGCTGCCTTCAAAAATGCCTTTTGATTTTCACGGAGCCAGAGAGTGAACTCCACCTGATCTTGGTGGCTCATGCCCGTATCTCCATACTCCGAGTTTAAGGGGTGGTGCTCTCCCTAGTCGAGTGAGGTAGAGATCTCGATGCCGAAGCGAGCGAGCTCTTCGCGGCCACCATCGAGGGCAGTAAGAACAAATGGCTTTCCATCAGGGCAGATGACATATGAATGTTCAAAGTGTGCACCGCGTGAGCCATCGGTGGAGATAACGGTCCAATCATCGGCGAGGACCTTGGTCTTCTCTGATCCGCGGGTAATCATCGGTTCGATCGCCAGCGCCATTCCAGGCACGATCTTGGGGCCAAAACCTTTGCGCCCAAAGTTGAGAACATGGGGTTCTTGGTGCATTTCTGTACCGATTCCATGTCCGCCATACTCGCGCAAAATTCCATACTTGCCTTGAGAATTTACATACTTCTCAACTGCATGGCCGATATCTGAAAGACGCGCATTGAGAGATCCCGCAGCGATACCTTGCCACATAGATTCTTCGCAGACATCCATCATCTTCTGATCTTCTGGATCAACTGTGCCTAGGCCGATAGAGAAAGCTGCATCTCCATGCCATCCATCAATAATTGCACCGCAATCGATTGAGACAACATCGCCTTCGTTAAGAATTCGTGGGCCTGGAATTCCATGGACAATCTCTTCATTAATTGAGACACAGATTGATTTCGGATAACCATGGTATCCAAGGAAATTTGCCGTTCCACCACCGCGCTTAATTGTTGCAACAGCAATTGCATCGAGCGCATCTGTTGTCATACCAATTTGAATATTCTCGCGGATTGCCTTATGAATCTGTGCAACCAATAAACCTGCGCGACGCATTACCTTGAGCTGATCAAGGTCTTTGATTTGAATTGCCATGAGTTATTACCGAATTAAGCTTTTACGCGAGCGAGAGCAGATGTTGCGCGCTCTGTAATTTCAGCGATCTCACCATCAGCATCGATTGTGATGAGTAGGCCTTCTGTGCGATAGAAGTGAATAATTGGCGCTGTCTGCTCTTCATAGACATCGAGGCGCTTTGCAATGACCTCTGCCTTATCATCCTCACGCTGATAGAGATCTACTCCCCCACATGCCGAACATGCAGTTGCCTCTGGACCTGATGGCGCACCACATGCGCGACATGTACGACGTGATGAGAGGCGACCAATGATCAAATCATTAGGAATTGAGAGCTCAAGCACTGCATCAAGTGGAGTGCGCTTCTCAGCGAGAATTGCGCGTAATACCTCTGCCTGAACAACGTTACGTGGAAAGCCGTCGAGCAAGAAGCCATTGGCAGCATCTTCCCAAGTGAGGCGATCCTTCACCATTGCATTTGTTACAGAGTCTGGAACGAGCTGACCTGCATCCATGTAGCCCTTAGCTTCCTGACCTAAAGCAGTATTCTCTTTAAGGTTTGCACGGAAGATATCTCCAGTAGAGATATGCGGAACGCCGTAATGTGAAGCAAGGAATTGAGCTTGTGTTCCCTTGCCTGCACCTGGTGGACCTACCAGGACGAGGCGCATTACTTCAGGAAGCCTTCGTATGAACGCTGCTGGAGCTGTGATTCGATCTGCTTTGCAGTATCAAGACCAACGCCCACGACGATAAGAATCGCTGTTCCGCCAAATGGGAAGTTCTGTGATGCACCAAATGCGACGAGTGCGATGATTGGAATAATCGCAACGAGTGCAAGGTAGAGAGAACCCGGCGCTGTAATACGTGAGAGAACATATGTGAGGTACTCAGATGTTGGGCGTCCTGCGCGAATACCAGGGATAAATCCACCGTACTTCTTCATATTATCTGCAACCTCATCAGGGTTAAATGTGATTGCAACATAGAAGTATGTAAAGAAGATAATCAAAGCTGAGTACAAGAGAATGTAAATTGGGTGGTCGCCCTTTACCAAGTTGCGTGAGATCCATACAGCCCAACCAGCTTGGCTATTTGTGAAGTTCACGACGAGTGAAGGAATGTAAAGAAGTGATGATGCGAAGATAACCGGAATAACGCCAGCCTGGTTTACCTTGATAGGAATGTAGGTTGAAGTTCCTCCATATGCCTGACGTCCAACCATGCGCTTTGCATATTGAACCGGAATACGGCGCTGAGCCTGCTCAACGAAGACAACTGCAGCAACAACTGCAAAGCCCATGAGAAGTACGAAGAGGAATACTGGAAGACCCTTTGAGACCTTGATTGACCAGAGCTGGCCGGGGAATCCTGCAGCGATAGATGTGAAAATCAAGATTGACATGCCGTTACCGACGCCGCGATCTGTAATGAGCTCACCGAGCCACATGATCACAGATGTTCCAGCTGTCATTACAACGATCATTGTGACGATTCGCTGCCATGATGCATCAGGGATGATTGGGAGTGAACAACCTGAGATCAAACGACCAGGTGTACGAGCAACTGCAATCAAACCTGTTGACTGCAAGATTGCAAGACCGATTGTTAGGTAACGTGTGTATTGAGTAAGCGTTGACTGACCTGACTGTCCTTCATTCTTCAACGTCTCGAAGCGAGGGATTACAACGGTAAGCAACTGAATGATGATTGAGCTGGTGATGTAAGGCATGATGCCGAGCGCAAATACAGAGAGGTGAAGGAGCGCTCCACCAGAGAAGAGGTTGATGAGTCCAAAGAGACCCGTATTTTGCGCGTTATCAATACAGCTCTTGACGTTTGCATAAGAGACGCCAGGTGTTGGGATTACTGAACCGAAGCGGAACAGAGCCATGATTGAGAGGGTGAAGAAGATTTTCTTTCGAAGTTCAGGCGTCTTAAAAGCCATTCCAAATGCGCTAAGCATCAATCTTCTCCACTCTCTAAATCAGTAACTTCTATTTTTGGATTACAGCGCTGTTGTAGTTCCGCCAGCTGCTGCAATCTTTTCAATTGCTGAAGCTGAGAATGCATGTGCTGTAACTGAAACCTTTACAGCGATATCGCCATTTCCAAGTACCTTTACAGGCAATGAATCGCGAACCGCGCCCTTGGCAATGAGGTCAGCAACTGTTACATCGCCACCCTTTGGGAAGAGTGCATTGATTGTTGAGACGTTAACCGCCTGGTACTCAATGCGTGCTGGGTTCTTAAAGCCACGAAGCTTTGGAAGACGCATAACGAGCGGAAGTTGACCACCCTCGAAACCGATACGAACGGTATTACGAGCGTGAGTTCCCTTGCCACCACGACCTGCTGTCTTTCCCTTTGATGCCTCACCGCGACCCTTACGAGTCTTAGCTTTCTTAGCACCTGGAGCTGGACGAAGGTGATGAAGTTTTAGTGTCATCTTTATTCGACCTCCTCTACCTTGATCAAGTGGCGAGCAGCAACTGCCATGCCACGAATTTCTGGACGGTCTTCCTTAACGACAACATCGTTGATGCGCTTTAAACCGAGAGAACGAACAGTGTTACGAATCTCTGGCTTATTGCCAACTGTTGACTTAATCTGAGTGATCTTCAAACGTGGCATTAGGCACCAACTGTCTGCTGTGAAGCGCGGATAATTGCAGCAGGTGCAACATCTTCGAGTGGACGACCACGTCGAGCTGCGATCTGCTCTGGTGACTCAAGCATCTTCAGCGCAGCAACAGTGGCGTGAACCATGTTGATTGCATTTGATGAACCGAGTGACTTTGTAAGAACATCGTGGATACCAGCACACTCAAGTACTGCACGGACAGGACCACCGGCGATAACTCCGGTACCTGGGCTAGCTGGGCGAAGTAGAACTACGCCAGCTGCAGTCTCACCCTGTACTGGGTGTGGAATTGTTCCCTGGACGCGTGGAACCTTGAAGAATGACTTCTTAGCCTCTTCAACAGCCTTTGCAATCGCAGCTGGAACTTCCTTTGACTTGCCGTAACCGATACCTACGAGACCGTTTCCATCTCCAACAACTACGAGAGCTGTGAATGAGAAACGACGTCCACCCTTAACAACCTTAGATACGCGGTTGATGAAGACCACGCGCTCTGTGTAAGGAGACTTCTCGCGTTCGCGATCGTCACGACGGCCTTCGCGGCGTTCGCCACGACCCTTATTAGCTGGTGCACCAGTTGTTGGAGCAGCTGTTGTTGTTTCAATAGCCATAATTAGAACTCCAATCCGTTCTCTCGTGCAGCATCTGCAACAGCTGCGATGCGAC
>CANGLK010000059.1 GCA_947454735.1 Candidatus Nanopelagicaceae bacterium | reverse complement strand
TTGGCGCACACGCTTAACGCGTGGTTAAAAGGAGAGTACAGAACAAAACCGCTTCTAAGTTAGAGGCTTTTGTAGTACAGCGTTACAAATGACAACTGCGCCACATGCGAATACGTACCGTCGAGTCCCCGCAACATCAACACCAATTTCTCCTGAGAAGGTAGCGTCAGTTCTCGCCGCCGAGTGGGAGCTATTTACGAAGAACACCAAGGCATCAGAGACAGAGAGCAAGCGAGCTTTCTCATCTCTCCCCCTTGGCGTGACTTCTAGCTTCCAGCACTGGGATCCATACCCAATCTCAATTGAGAGCGCAGAAGGCGCTTATATGACAGATGTTGATGGTCGTAAGTTGCTCGACCTCTCAATGGGCTTTGGAGCAATGCTCGCAGGCCACCTCAACCCAATTGTAGTTGAAGAGATTCAATCTTCACTGACTAAGGGAATGCTCTTTGTAACACCATCTCCTACATCTACCGATGCTGCAGAGAGAATCTGTAAGCGCTTTGGTATTGATCAGGTTCGATTTACCAACTCAGGTACTGAATCCACCATGTATGCAGTTCGCGTTGCGCGTTCAGCTACAGAGAAGATGGGTATTTTGAAGATTGAGGGCGGCTACCACGGTAGCTACGACCCATTCGTAGTCTCATCAAAGCCACCTATCGACAAGATTGGTAAGGCAGATAAGCCTGTTCCATATATTGACTCAAACTTGGTTGCCGGAGATATCTACGTCGTTCCATTTAATAACATCGATGCTCTTGAGAAGATGTTTAAGAAGAACGCAAAGAAGCTTGCATGCTTTATCGTCGAGCCAGTTCTTGAGAACCTTGCAATCGTTCTTCCAGATGCTGGATACCTCGAGCGAGTTCGCGAACTCTGCGATCAGTACAACGTTGTTCTCATCTTTGACGAAGTAAAGACTGGCCTTACAGCCGGTGCTCATGGTGCAGCGATGCGCCTAGGAGTAAAGCCGGACTTGATTACTCTAGCTAAATCAATTGGTGGAGGACTTCCTCTTGCAGCCTTTGGCGGCAAGAAGGAGTATATGGATTTTGTTACCAATAACAAGATGGCCCACTTCGGTACATTTAACGGCAATCCTCTTGCCATGGCAGGCGTTCGCGCTATCGATCGCATCGCAACAGAGGCAACTCTTGGCGCTGCTGAAGAGCTTAATTTTCAGGCACTTGAGCGCATCAGCGACATCATCGATGAGTACAAGCTCCCTGCACATACAGTCGGTTTCGGCGTAAAGGGATGCGTTACTTGGTCAACAGCGCCCGTTCGCAACTACCGCGATTACAAGGCGACTGACTTCGGCGTTGCTGAGGCACATTGGCTCTTCGCACTTAACCGCGGAATCATTACTCCTCCAGGACTTGATGAGCAGTGGTTGATCTCGCTTGCACATACACAGACTGAGATTGATATCTTGGTGGAAGATTTTGCTGAGTTTGCAAAGGCTCTTCGCTCGTAACATCGCTTAACAAGTAGAAATGGAAGTCCTGACAATGGAGTCAGCACTAGATACCGCACTACGTCAGTTGCGTCGAGCTGTTGATCAGCTCGAGCTATCCGAAAATGAGTGGATGACGCTTTCTACTCCTCGTCGTGTTCTCGAAGTCGCGGTGCCTCTACGCCGCGATAACGGAAACGTTGAGATGTACAAGGGATTCCGAGTTCAATACTCAACGACGCGCGGCCCATCAAAAGGCGGAGTACGTTTTCACCCAGATATCGATATGGATGAGACCGTTGCACTTGCGATGTTGATGACATGGAAGTGTGCGCTCACAAATCTTCCCTACGGTGGAGCAAAGGGTGGAATCGCAGTAGATCCCGCAACTCTCTCTTCAATGGAGAATGAGCGCCTTACACGTCGCTACACATCTGAAATCTTGCCGATCATCGGACCAGAGCGCGACATTCCGGCTCCTGATGTAGGAACAGATGAGCGCAATATGGCGTGGATGATGGATACATACTCTGTTAACGCCGGTTATTCAGTGCCTGGAGTTGTCACCGGTAAACCAATCTCTCTCGGTGGGTCTCTGGGTCGCACATCTGCAACAGGTGATGGCGTTGCCATCTCTACACGTGAAGCGCTCCTAGCTAAGGGAATCAATCCACTAGGTGCAACAGTTGCAATTCAAGGTTTCGGAAAAGTGGGCTATTGGACCGCAGTAGGGCTTGAAAAGATGGGTCTTAAAATCGTTGCGGTCAGTGATGTCCATGGAGGCGTTACCGGCTTTGACTCTGTAGATCAGCTCTGGAGCCACTTTAAAGAGCACGGCAATCTCGATGCTCCAGGGACAGATCGCCTCACCAATGAAGAGTTATTAGCCCTTGAGGTTGATGTTTTAATCCCTGCAGCACTTGCTGATGCGATTACTGCACACACAGCGCCATCTATTAAAGCGAAAATCGTTGTTGAAGGTGCGAATGCACCAACTACTCCAGAGGGTGATGCTGTTCTCAAAGATAAGGGAGTTCTCGTTGTTCCCGATATTTTGGCAAATGCCGGTGGTGTAATCGTCTCCTACTTTGAGTGGGTTCAAGATAAACAGGCATTCTTCTGGGATGCAGACGAGATTTATCAGAACTTGGATTCACAGTTAATGAAGGCAATCCGCGAAGTAGAGTCGATGTCTACTGAGAAGAACTTAACGTGGCGAGAATCTGCAATGATGATTGGCGTGAAGCGAGTAGCTGAAGCTCACAAACTCCGCGGTCTCTATCCTTGATTTCTTCCTCTTATTCAAGCTTCCAGTCAAGATAGTGCGCAGCTTCTTCTGAACAGAAAGATTTATTCTCTAAAGTCCAGAGGATGATGCCCTTCTTCTTACCCCTTTCGACCCCGCTCCATGCTGCAGAAAATTTCGCATTGAGGTTGATGTAATTGTCGAGAGCTGCATTGGCCTTCTTTTCATTGGGGTAGATCCAAATGGTGCAGCTACCGGTTGCAGTATTAATCGCCTGCTCTGGCGCATACTTGCCGGCAGATTGCAGAACTTCACTCGTCGTATCTTCGGTCCATGAAAGAACTGCTTGGTTCTTCAATCGAGAGAGAAGATCCGCATTTCGCTGGTTGTAGACGCCAAAGATGGGTGCGATTACTAAGGCGATGACGGCGGCATATCCGCAGTATGTAATGAATGGAGCTTTCTTCTTTCCTGACTGTACAGGTGATATCCACTCAATACGTTCGCCACAGCTACTGCAATGGTTCCATCCAGATTTCACCTGGGCTAAACATTCACCACACTTCATCTTTGCCATGGGTTAATTGAACCTTTGCCTATCTCTGCCTGCAAGGAAATACCTCGATAAGAGTGGTCAGATTTCTTCCAATTAGTAGATGGGAATCGCTCGAACGCTAGAAACTAGCGGTTCGCAGCCACAATCTCTACATAGCGAGAGCTTGGGGCATTAACCGCTGCTCGACCCGCGCCAAGGTATGTCACTTTGGTAGTAACGCCATCTGCCTTGAGCAACTTTGCAACTTCGGCAGCGCGTCTCTTGGAGAGAGCGGCATCAAGTGAAGCACCCTTTGGTGTTGGTTGCGCATAGCCAGTTACAGTAATTGTGATTGATTTACCCAGGCTTGCAAGTGACGCTGCAAGAGCTTGGAGCTTCTTCAAATTCTCACCCTTCACATCGGAAGATCCCAAGTCAAAGTAGACCTTGAGAACGAGCTGTGACTTAAGAGGCTTTGAGGTGCTTCCACTTCCACTGGTAGAGGTCTCCGGCTTTGGAGATGGAGTCGGTGTAACAACAACCGGAAGAGTTGGCTTTGTAACCTTCTCAACATTCACAATCTGCGCGGGAAGTAGGGGCTCTGAACCATTTAATAATTGAATCGAATATTTCCCAGCTGAACTTGCAGGAAATGCGAAGGTGATCATCGAGCTACTTTGCGCCCAACTTCCTGATCGAATCAGATTTCCATTGATGGTGATTGAGTTCACTCTCTCACTGAAATTTCCAGAGATCGTGATTACGGTTTCACTTTGCTCATTAAAAGCAGCAGGTGAAAGTGAAATAATTGAAGATTGCTGTTGAGGAGTTGGAACGATTGAGGCGCTTGGTGCGGCCACAACCGAAGGACTTGATCCTTTGCGGGTCCAAATATCAATATTTGTTCCAGTTGCCGCGAGTAAATCTCCACTCGCACTAGATGCAATAGAAGTCCACAAGTTCTGGCCTGCAACAGTTTGTGATTCCCATGTGACTCCGAAGTCCTCAGAGAGATAGATGTAACCTCCAGATGCAGTCGCCGCAAGATGTGAACCGTCGAGGCTTGATGTGACCGAGGTCCAGTGTCGGTTTCCTGCCCCTGCTTGATGCGTCCAATTTAGACCGAAATCAGAGGAAGTACAGATATCGCCCTGATCTGAATTATTTGCATTAATGATTGCAACTAAACGAGATCCATCACTATTTGAGGCAATGGCGACCCAAAACTCGACAGCGGAAGTTTGAAGATTCCAATTAGCCCCGCCATCGGCAGATGTGTAAAGGGAGCCCCCGTCAGCGTCACCATTTTCGGGAACAGCCAAGTGCATTCCGTCTAAACTTGTGGCTACAGATGGATAGAAACTTGTTGCATTGTTTAAAGCTAAAGCTGGTGATCCCCGATCGATCCAGTCAACACCACTATTTTCTGAAGTATAAATATGTCCTCCGTAGGCACTTGCAACTAAATGTGTGCCATCGGCACTTGATGCAATTGAGGACCAAAGTTGGTTTCCGAGTGAAGAAACAGGTTCCCAAGAAACTCCATAATCAGAAGAAATATAAATGTACCCACCTTCAGTATTACGATTGTTGAAATAATTATCATTATCTGTCGCCACAATAAATGAACCGTCTGCACTAGAATCTATAGCTGACCATCCCCGAGACCCAGCAACTACGCGATCCGTCCATGAAT
>CANGLK010000058.1 GCA_947454735.1 Candidatus Nanopelagicaceae bacterium | reverse complement strand
GACCTGACTGTCTCTGCAACAGTTACCGACGTTGTTGATGGCAAAGTATCGCTCTCACTCTCTGCGACATCTTCAGGCGTTAAAGTATTAGGAATGGCTAAGGCAGTCATCGCGCTATGAGCGCTCCACAAGAAGTTCACGATCTCGCCCTCGCACGACAAGAGGCGAGAGCTAATAGAGACTTCGCAAAGTCAGATGAGCTGCGCAATGAGATTGCGGCAAAGGGCTTTGAGGTAGTCGATGTTGCTGGCGGTTACGAGCTGCGCCCTAAGAAGCGATATGCAACATATGAATCAACGCGCGATATCCGCCCGATTAACTCAGGCAAGTATGAGATTACAGTTGCAATGATCATCGATGGTTTTCACGAAGATGCCGTAGAGACGCTGAAGAGCATTAAGCAACATAGCGCAGATTGTGCAATCACAATGCTTGTCTTAGGCGATGCAGGAATCCTCGCCGATCAACTCGATGCCCGCACATCGCTCGTTGTAGTTACAGAGAACTTTGGTTGGGGCGAGAATGCCAATGCGTTGCTTCGCAGCGTCACAAGTGAATTTATTGTCATCATGGATCCATCAACTCGCTTTACCGGCGATGCAATCACCCCAGTACTTGCCGAGCTAAAGAAGCGCGAGTTCGTTGCTGTCGGTTGGCGTGGGGGATTGGTCAATCTTGAAGATGAGTGGCGCAGCACTGAAGATAAAGGTGCAGGCGAGGTCGATGTGCTCTTTAGCTACTTCATTGCGATGCATCGTGAAGATGCACTGGCTGCCCGTGGCTTTAGTAACCGTGCGGTTTTCTATCGCAACGCCGATATCGAATTTTCATTGGGACTTCGCCATGGCAACGGTCGCCTCTTGCAGATGGATCTGCCACTCGAGCAAGATCGCCATCACGGTTATCACGATTCAGATCCTGAATACCGCGACCTGCAATCGAAGAAGAATTACGACCGTATCCTCGAGCGCTTCCGCGGTAAAGAGGCAATTCTTAGCCCACGCCGGTAGCCTTGGACTATGACCACTCTTAACAAGTACACATCTCTACGTGTGGGTGGTCCAGCAAAGAGCATCGTTAACGTCTCAACTGAGGCAGAGATCATCGCTGCAATTGAAGAAGCAGGCGATTCTCCCGTATTGATTCTCGGCGGTGGAAGCAACGTTCTCGTTTCAGATAACGGCTTTGAAGGCACAGTTATCCATATTGCCAATAACCAGGCTGAGTCAGAGGTCGATGCTTGTAGCGGTGCGACGCTCACAATTGGCGCTGGCGAGAATTGGGATAGCTTCGTTGCAACAACTATCTCTCGAGGTTTTGCAGGGCTCGAGACATTAAGTGGAATTCCAGGAACTGTAGGAGCCGCACCGATTCAAAATATAGGCGCCTATGGCCACGAGGTATCTGAGTTCATTACCCGAGTGCGCACCTATGATCGCGAAAATAAGGCCATCAAAACATTTACCTATGCAGAATGTGAATTTGAATATCGTAACTCTCACTTTAAAAAGCACCCAGGTCGTTACATCGTCCTCTCTGTGCAATTTCAAATTCGCCGCGGTGAAGTCTCAACACCTATTACTTACGCAGAGCTCGCAAAGAAGTTAGGAATTGCAGTGGGGGAGAAGGCACCTGTTGTCGATACTCGTAAAGCGGTGATGGAGCTCAGAGCGGCAAAGGGAATGTTGCTTAACCCAGACGATAAAGATTCATGGTCTGCGGGATCATTCTTTACCAATCCAATTGTCACAACTGAGATTGCATCTGCTCTTCCTGAAGCTGCACCGAAGTGGCCGATGACAGATGGTCGCGTAAAGACCAGCGCTGCGTGGCTCATTGAGAATTCAGGAATCGATAAGGGTCATGCACATGGCGGTGCCGCAGTAAGTAGCAAGCATGTATTAGCTCTTACGAATTCAGGAAACGCTACAGCAGAAGAGATTGCAGAATTAGCTCGAGAAGTGCGCGCAAGTGTTAAAGCAAAGTTCGGGATTACTCTCGAACCAGAGGTAAACCTTGTGGGAATTACTCTCTAATTATTCGCTGAGCAACTTCTTAATGCGCCCGATACCTTCGACAATATCTTCATCACTCGTTGCATATGAGAATCGAAGGTAGCCAGATGGCCCGAATGCTTCACCAGGAACAGCAGCAACTTCAACCTCATCCAAGATGATGGTTGCGAGCTCCGCAGAGGTATTGGCAACCTTGCCGCGGATCGACTTTCCAAGCACACCCTTCACTGATGGGTATACATAGAAAGCACCTTGTGGAGTTGGGCATTCAATGCCTGGAATATCGTTGAGCAAGCCAACAATCAACTTACGACGGCGATCAAATGCAACGCCCATCTCGTGAACAGCATCAAGGTTGCCGGTAAGAGCCGCGATAGCTGCGCGCTGTGAAACGTTGGCAACATTTGATGTCAGGTGTGACTGCAAGTTTGTCGCTGCCTTAATGACATCCTTTGGACCGATCATCCAGCCCACACGCCAACCTGTCATTGCATAAGTCTTTGCAACGCCGTTGAGAATAATTGTCTGATCAGCAAGACCTGGAACAACTACCGGCATTGATGGAGCCTTTGCACCGTCATAGAGAAGGTGCTCGTAGATCTCGTCAGCGATAATCCAAATGTTGTTCTTTAAAGCCCACTCACCAATTGCCTTAACTTGTTCCTCTGTGTAAACAGAACCAGTTGGGTTTGATGGAGAGCAGAACAACAACGCCTTTGTCTTGCCAGTACGTGCTTGTTCAAGTTGATCGACGGTAACGAGATAGTTCTGTGTCTCATCTGCAAAAACTTCAACAGCCTTGCCGCCTGCGAGCTTTATCGCCTCCGGATATGTTGTCCAGAAAGGTGAAGGAAGAATTACCTCATCGTTTGGATCAAGGATTGTTGCAAATGCTTGATAGACAGCTTGCTTTCCACCATTGGTTACAAGCACTTGATCGACGGTGATGTCATAGTTTGAATCGCGCTTTGTCTTATCAACGATTGCTTGGCGAAGTTCAGGAAGACCTGGTGTTGGTGTGTATCGATGATTTGCCACAACTTTCGTCGCAGCAGCTGCTGCGTCGACAATATAAGAAGGTGTTGGGAAATCTGGCTCGCCTGCTCCAAAGCCGATTACTGGTCGGCCAGCGGCTTTGAGAGCCTTTGCCTTTCCATCTACTGCCAAGGTAGCTGACTCTGCAATTGCTGCGATACGCGCTGAAATTCTGCTCATGAGCGTAAGTCTGCCCTATCTGGCCACCTACCCGCCCGTTGGGCGAGCGCGGGGGCGATAGGGCGCCTCTCACATCTAGGCGGAGGCCAACGGCCGGTTTTACTCGCCGACCCCCCAGCCTCTACACTTCGACGCTCACGAGAAATTTTTCCCTCGCCTTGGCGCGCCAAAAATCTCTCGCGAAGGGCAATAGCTCAATTGGCTAGAGTTGCCGTCTCCAAAGCGGCCGGTTGGGGGTTCGAGTCCCTCTTGCCCTGCAAGTTCGAAGTAAGTGCAGTAACGAGTAAGAACGAGAGAAAAGGTACGAAGATGAGTGATGCAGTAGAGAAGTCAACGGAGAACTCCGAGGACAAGCTCAACGTTTTCGCGCGCGTTGGTCTCTTCTATCGCCAGGTAATCAATGAGCTCAAGAAGGTCGTATGGCCTACACGCGAGATGCTCACAACGTACACAGCGGTTGTCCTTGTATTCGTTGCATTCATTATTGCCGTTGTATCCATCATCGACTTGGTTCTTACCAAGGTCGTCTTCTGGGTATTCGGTTAAGGGGAGATCATGACTGAAGAGATTAAGCGCGATGCATTTGAGGCAGCTCTTGTTGCCAATGCTGAAGAAGTTGCTGCTCCAGTAATCGAGGAAGAGCTTCCTGTCGCATCTACAGAGCCAGAGCTTGCTCTCGCATCTGATGAAGATGGCGATATCGATTCAGATGAGAACGATCCCAACGCTGAGTTCCGCCGCACATTAGCGACAGCAGCTGGCGATTGGTATGTCATCCACTCTTACGCTGGTTACGAAAAGAAGGTAAAAGGAAACCTTGCCAACCGTATCCACACACTCAACATGGAGGAGTACATCTTCCAGGTTGAAGTTCCAGAAGAAGAAGTTGTTGAATTTAAGAATGGCGCTCGCAAGGTTGTTAAGCGCAACGTTTACCCAGGTTACGTTCTCGTCCGTATGGACCTTACAGATGAGTCATGGTCTGTAGTTCGTAATACTCCTGGCGTTACAGGCTTTGTTGGAAATGCACACAACCCAAGCCCACTCTCTTTGGATGATGTCGAGAAGATCCTCGCACCACGTCCATCAAAGAAGGGCGACAAGGTTGAGGCGAAGGATGTTGACTTCGAGATCGGTGAGTCAGTCACTGTTATGGATGGTCCATTCGCAACTCTTCCAGCGAATATTTCAGAGATCATGCCAGAGCAGGCAAAGCTCAAGGTATTGGTATCTATCTTCGGTCGCGAGACTCCGGTAGAGCTCAGCTTCAACCAGGTTCAGAAGATCGTCTAAGCCCAAATAAATTTAAAGCGAAAAAACCAAGAAAAGAGATAAAGAAATGGCACCAAAGAAGAAGGTAACTGGGTTTATCAAACTCCAGATCCAAGCCGGCGCTGCCACACCTGCTCCACCAGTAGGTCCAGCGCTCGGTCAGCACGGCGTAAACATCATGGAGTTCGTCAAGGCGTACAACGCTGCGACTGAAAGCCAGAAGGGTCAGATCGTTCCAGTAGAAATCACTGTCTACGAGGATCGTTCATTCACCTTCATTACAAAGACTCCACCAGCATCACGTTTGATCTTGAAGGCAGCAGGAGTCGAAAAGGGCTCAGCTATCCCTCACAAGACCAAGGTTGCAAATATCACCATGGCTCAGGTCAAGGAGATCGCAACGACAAAGATGGAAGATCTCAACGCTAACGACATCGAAGCAGCAGCACTCATCATCGCGGGAACAGCTCGCTCAATGGGAATCACTGTCTCTGCTTAATTAGTAAAAAACAAACAATGTGTTTGTGGGAGAACCGCGCTGGTTCGTCAACCACAACCTCGATAGACGAAAGTCTGAAAGAAGGAAGAAATGAAGCGCTCAAAGAAGTACACAGAAGCGGCTGCAAAGGTCACTAAAGATCACCTTTACACACCACTTCAGGCAGTAAAGCTTG
>CANGLK010000057.1 GCA_947454735.1 Candidatus Nanopelagicaceae bacterium | reverse complement strand
CGTGCGACTAATCGCGTTGCAGTCCAATCAGGGGCGACAGAGAGCGTTGAAGTTTGCGACAGCCCCACATTGGGCGCAGCATCTTGAATATCGCTCGGTTCGACATGGCCATCGCGACCGGCCTTAGGAGTCAGAACCCAGATTGATCCACTCTCAGAGAGATAAGTAAGTGCATCTACTAATTCATCTTCGAGTTCGCCATCGCCTTCACGCCACCAGATGATGACTGCATCGACGACCTCATCGGTCTCATCCTCTATTAGCGCGGTACTGGTGATTGCCGAGATTGCGGTGCGGAGGGCTTCATCGCTATCGCCGCCCCGGCCGATCTCGAGTACTAGCTCCCCTGGTTCAAGGCCCATTCCTTCGATGCCCATTCGCTGTGCCACAGGCTAAGTGCAATAGATACTGACCGGTTTAGCAATAGATAGGGCGCCTGATTTTTTGCGGAAATAGGGCTCTTCTCAGGTAATGGGAGTCACTCCTGCCTATTTTGCCTCGGACCGCCAATGGCGCGAGAATAAGCCCCATGAGCGAATTCCAAGGCCAGGCGGATTACCTTCTCAATCAGTTGGTGGATACAGATCCAACAGAGACTCTCGAATGGCAGCAGTCGCTCGATGCAGCTCTCGCAGCAGCTGGACCGGTCCGCGCTCGCTTCTTGATGCTCGCGCTCCTTAAGCGCGCACATGAGCGCAATGTCCCAATCTCAAATCTTCGTACAACCGATTACATCAACACCATCACACCGCAGGCCGAGCCACAGTTCCCAGGCGATGAAGATATTGAACGTCGTATCCGTTCCTATGTTCGCTGGAATGCAGCGATGTTGGTGCACCGCGCACAGCGTCCAGGAATCGGCGTTGGCGGACATATCTCAACTTATGCATCATCTGCAGCTCTCTATGAAGTTGGTTTCAACCACTTCTTCCGCGGACAAGATCATGCAGGTGGAGGAGATCAAGTCTTCTTCCAAGGACATGCATCTCCAGGAATGTACTCACGAGCATTTCTTGAAGGTCGCTTCTCAGAGCATCAGCTCGATGGATTCCGTCAAGAACTTTCACATCAAGGTGGAGGGCTCTCTTCATATCCTCACCCACGTTTGATGCCTGACTTCTGGCAATTCCCAACTGTTTCAATGGGTATCGGTCCTCTTAATGCGATCTACCAGGCGCGTTACAACCGTTACCTCCACAACCGCGGAATCAAGGACACATCTGATCAGCGCGTATGGGCATTCCTCGGCGATGGCGAAATGGATGAGGTCGACACACTCGGCGCAATCGGTCTTGCATCACGTGAGAAGCTCGATAACTTAACTTTCGTTGTTAACTGTAACTTGCAGCGCCTTGATGGCCCTGTGCGCGGAAATGGCAAGATCATTCAAGAGCTCGAATCAATCTTCGGTGGCGCAGGATGGAATGTCATCAAGGTTATTTGGGGTCGCGGTTGGGATCCACTTCTTGCGCAGGATAAAGAGGGCGCACTCGTTAACATCATGAATACAACTCTTGATGGTGACTACCAAACATTTAAGGGTGAGAGCGGCGCATATGTTCGCGAGCACTTCTTCGGTAAGGATCCACGCACAGCTGCGATGGTTGCTAATTACTCAGATGATGACATCTGGAACTTAAAGCGCGGCGGACATGATTACCGCAAGCTCTACGCTGCATATCTTGCATCAACTCAGAACAATGGAAAGCCAACTGTCATTCTTGCAAAGACAGTTAAGGGCTGGACACTTGGTTCGCACTTCGAAGCACGTAACTCAACGCACCAGATGAAGAAGATGACACTTGAGGACATCACTGAGTTCCGTGATCGCCTTGAGATTCCACTTCCAGATAGCTCTCTCGATAAGTACACACCTGCATACTTCAAGCCAGCTGCTGATTCAGCTGAGGCGAAGTACCTGGCAGACCGTCGTGCAGAGCTCGGTGGATCTGTTCCACGTCGTCGCGCAGTATCGAAGCCACTTCCAACTCCTCCAGATTCTGTCTATGACTCAGTGCGTCGTGGTTCTGGTCAGCAAGAAGTTGCTACAACAATGGCATTTGTCCGTATGTTGAAGGATCTCGTCAAGGATGAGGGCATTGGAAAGCGCCTTGTTCCAATCATTCCTGATGAGGCTCGTACCTTCGGTCTCGACTCATTGTTCCCATCTTTGAAGATCTACTCACCACATGGTCAGCAGTACACATCAGTTGACCGTGAATTGATTCTCTCTTACAAGGAGTCAACATCAGGTCAGATCCTTCACGAAGGTATTAACGAGGCAGGATCGGTCGCTTCATTTACCGCAGTTGGCTCTTCATATTCAACACATGATGAACCAATGATTCCTATCTACATCTTCTACTCAATGTTCGGATTCCAGCGCACAGGCGATGCATTCTGGGCAGCATCAGATCAGATGGTCCGTGGATTCGTTCTCGGAGCAACTGCTGGTCGCACAACTCTTAATGGCGAAGGTCTGCAGCATGAAGATGGTCACTCACATCTTCTCGCAGCAACGAACCCAGCAGTTGTCGCCTATGACCCTGCATATGCATACGAGCTTGGACATATCTTCAAGGATGGTCTCCGTCGTATGTATGGCGAGAAGAGTGAGAATATTTATTACTACCTCACTGTCTATAACGAGCCATATCAGCAGCCAGCAGAGCCCGCCAATCTCGATGTCGATGGATTGCTCCGCGGTATCTATCTCCTTAAGTCAGGTGAGAAGCAGCGTAAGAAGAATGCGCAGATTCTCGCATCAGGCGTCGGAGTTAACTGGGCGCTCAAGGCGCAAGAACTCTTGCGACAGGATTGGGGCGTTTCAGCTTCAGTCTGGTCTGTTACATCATGGAATGAACTCCGCCGCGATGGTCTAGAAGTTGATAGCCATAACTTGCTCAACCCAACTTCAAAGAAGACCGCGTACATCACTTCAAAGCTCAAGGGCAGTGAAGGACCAGTTGTTGCAGTCTCTGACTTTATGCGCGCAGTTCAAGACCAGATTGCTCCGTGGGTTCCTAATGATTTCTATGCTCTCGGTACTGATGGCTTCGGCCTCTCAGATACTCGCGGAGCCCTTCGCCGCCACTTCAAGGTTGATGCAGAGTCAATTGTGGTGGCAACTCTCGCTCAGTTGGCGAAGATCGGCGAAGTCAAGGAATCTGTAGTCACTGAAGCTATTAACAAGTACCGTATCTTTGATGTAACTTCAGCAGATGCAGGAAATACAGAGGGCTAATTCCATCAATCGCATTCCAGTCACAGATATCTCCCCCGCAGTTTTCTTCGGGGGAGAATTTGTACCGGTCAAAGCGATTCCAGGTGAGAGCTTTACCGTCACCGCCACTGTCTTCCGCGAAGGACATGACGCGCTCGGCGCCGATGTAGTTCTCTTCGATGCCAGCGGCAAAGAGATTTCACGCGTTGTTATGCAAGAGGTCTGGCACGGTGGAGATGGCTACACCGCCGAGATCACAATCCCAGCGCGTGGTGACTTCTACTATGCAATCGAGAGCTACGACCATCCCTTGGCTACCTGGTTCCATGATGCAGAGATCAAGATTGGCGCTGATATCGATAGCGAACTCATGTGTGCAATCGGAGTTCAACTCTTTGAAGAGATCTCAAAGTCAGATTCATCTGCAAAGAATTTACTGAAACCAGCGATCGCAGCGCTCAAGGATGTAACGCTGGCACCGCTCAACCGCTTTGGCATCGCATCAACTCCTGAGATTCGCGCCTTCTGTGCAACTCGACCACTACGCCGTATGGCATCTCTGACAGAGAAATATCCAGTACGTGCAGATCACCCTCGCGCCCTTGTTGGCTCTTGGTATGAGTTCTTCCCTCGCAGTGAAGGCGCAGTTGAGAATAAAGATGGCTCAATCACCAGCGGAAACTTTAAGACTGCCGCTCTTCGTATCCCTGCAGTCGCTGCAATGGGATTCGACATCCTCTATCTTCCGCCGATCCATCCCATTGGAGTCGCACACCGCAAGGGTCGCAATAACACGCTGACTCCAACGGATACAGATCCTGGAGTGCCTTGGGCTATCGGCAGTGCGGATGGCGGCCATATGGCTATCAATCCAGTCCTTGGAACAATGAAAGATTTTGAAGATTTTGTAGTTGTTGCGAAGAAGAACAAGATTGAAGTTGCCCTCGACTTCGCGCTGCAAGCATCGCCTGATCATCCTTGGGTAAAAGAGCATCCAGAGTTCTTTACCCGTCGAATTGATGGCTCGATTGCATATGCAGAGAATCCACCTAAGAAGTATCAAGATATCTATCCGATTAACTTTGATAATGATTACGACGGCATTGTCCAGGAATCACTGAAGACCCTTCGCTTCTGGATCTCTAAGGGTGCCTCGATCTTCCGCGTAGATAACCCACATACAAAGCCTGTTCATTTCTGGGCTGACATCATGCGCACTATTCATAATGAATCTCCCGATGTCATCTTCTTAGCTGAGGCATTTACAAAGCCATCAATGATGCATGCCCTTGGTAAGGCAGGCTTCCATCAGTCATATACATATTTCACATGGCGCACATCAAAGCAAGAGTTGATTGCATATAGCCAGGAAGTTGCCCACGAGACATCTGCATTCTTCCGCCCTAACTTCTGGGTCAATACACCTGATATCAATCCATTCCACCTTCAAAGCGGAAACCCTGCCATCTTCGCGATTCGTGCAGCGCTTGCATCGACTCTGACACCTTCATGGGGAATGTATGCAGGATATGAGTTATATGAACACCGTCGCTTTAAAGAAGGTGGTGAGGAGTATCTCGACTCTGAGAAGTATGAGATCAAGGTCCGCGATTGGGAAGGCGCTGAGAAGAAGCAGATCACTCTCGCACCATTCATCACCGTACTGAACAAGATTCGTCGAGAGAACGTAGCGTTACAACGCCTTCGCAATCTTCACTTCCATCATTGCGAAAATGATCAGATCTTGGCCTATTCAAAGCGTGAAGGCGATAACCTCATTCTCGTTGTTGTAAACCTCGATCCGAACTTTGCTCAAGAGAGCACAATTCATTGGGATATGAAGGCCCTTGGAATCAGTGGAGATAACTTTGAGGTAACGGATTTGATTGATTCTGCAAAGTATCAATGGGCTCCACAGACCTATGTTCGTCTTGATCCAACAAGGTTATCTGGCAAAGTCGTTCACATTGCGAGGGTAAAGCTTTAGAATTAACGCATGAGTTTTCTTTCAAAGATATTTAAATCAAATAAATCTG
>CANGLK010000056.1 GCA_947454735.1 Candidatus Nanopelagicaceae bacterium | reverse complement strand
TCAACCCCATCCTTCATATAAAGACCAGGGACTTCGCGGATCATCATTGTTGTTAAACGACCCTCTCCTGCAACCATCTCTGGAAATGCGCGAGATGCCTCAAGGACGCTGGTGTGTGCAACATTAGTTGAGATTGTGATTGCGCGAATCGCGCGAGCAAGTCCTGCTACTGAAACAAGAAATAGCGGCGCTCCGCAGCCATCAGTACTTGTCAGCGTGATCTTCTCGCCTGAAAGGTTTTCAAGTTCTTCACGACATGCAACTTGTAGAGGATGGTCAGCATCAAGATAGTTCTCGATTGACCAACCGTTCTTAACGCATGTAACAAGCATTGCAGCATGCTTTCCGCTGCAATTCATTGCAATACGTGATGGCGCCTGGTCGCCAAATGCGCGACGTTCTGCCTCACCGAGTGGCTTATCGAGCATGCATTGAAGAGCGTTTTCATCGAGACCGACTGTTGCGAGAATCTCTCGAACTGCAGCGATGTGCGTTGCAGATCCTGAGTGGCTTGATGCACCGAGCGCAAGAAGACGTGGTTCTAATTGCAAACCCTTACGCACCATTGCGGCTGCCTGAAATGATTTAACTGTTGAACGAGGAAAGATTAAATGTGAGCTATCTCCGAGTTCAAGGTTTACTGAACCATCAGCGTTGAGTGCAATAAGAAAACCACGGTGCTGTGATTCAACGACGCCGCTACGGACATATTCAGCGAGAACTGCATCCTTCATTAATTTTCTACCTGTCGCTCAAGTGAAGACCAGATATGAGCCTGAAGTTCCTTGCCCATTGCGGCCATGTCATACGATGTAAAGAGCTGTCCTTCTACGAGGCCGTAAAGTCGCGCACCATCAGTAACGCCCTTTGCAGTAGGCGCGATATATGCGTGATCCAGAGCCAACTGAATTGCAGGGCGATCATCTGAAATCTTCCCAAGCCAGCCTTCAGAGATTCCGGTGCTATGTGCAAGAAGTAATTCAATAACTTTATTCGGCTTGATGCGCCAGTAACCCATCTCAGATGCACCTGGACGGATGTGATTGCCTTCGGCGTCGATAATCCATGACTTTGATGTGTACTCAAGAAATGGACGACCGTCGTGGCGGAATGTGACCTCTTGTACGAATTCGAATTTTTCAGCGCCTGGCCATTCGCCCATGCCCTTGCCGCCCCACTTGCCGACCATCCATGCAACTGGATAGAGATCTTCGTGAAGTCCCTCAGGGATAACAAAAGCCATTAGATTCTGCCTCTCTTATATGTGCGTGCATCCCGTGCTTGAGATTCACGGCGCCCACGAATTCCATAGATAAGAAGACCAACGCCAATAAGTATTGAGACTGTGCCCAATACTGCTGTTGTCAGTAACTCCATGGGCTAATCGTACGGCTTTAGAACTTACGAACTGCCCACATAATCGCAAGGGTTGCAAGACCTACGACAAATAACTGGCCAATGAACTTCATCGGGTTCCTTTCACAATCACTTCTTGTGCAGCGGTGATGCCTTCAACGGTGAGGATTGCATCGGTTGGTGTTGAACGCTTTACCAGTGCGAGTGCAATCGGTCCGAGCTCGTGGTGGCGAGCGACTGTTCCGAGGAAGCCAACCTGCACTTCATTGAGCATTACTGGTGTGCCCGAGGCAGGAAAGACAACGGCAGAGCCATCGAGGTGCAACATCACCAATCGACGTGGTGGTGCGCCTAAGTTAAATACCTTCGCGACTGTCTCTTGGCCGCGGTAGCAACCTTTATTTAAGTGAACATCTTTATTGAGAACGCCGAGTTCATTGGGGATTGTCTTGTGATCGGTATCAACGCCGTGGCGAGGACGACCTGCTGCAACGCGCTCTGCATCGAGAGACCATGTTCCAACTTCACGTGCGCTCTCGTTAAATACCTTCTTCATCTCATCGAGCTCTGCTCGTGGCACAAGCGCGTATGGGCCACCAATTTCAGTTGGAGTACCCGGTGCACGTAGCACCGTGAACTCTGATGATGCATCGCGTGCATCGACCTTTAACATAAATCGCATCTTCAATAGATATGCAAGAAGTCCTTCTGCAAAAGATGGGTCTATGACAATAAATATTGCAGTGCCATCATCGACGAGGCTAAATTGATATTCAACATGTCCATTGTGATCAAGGATCATCGCTGGCAACCAATCACCGGCGGCGATATTTAATAGGTGCTGCGTCGTTAAATCATGTAACCACTTGATGCGGTCATCACCAGATACTTCAATGATAGAAAGGTGTGAGAGATCAGCCCAGGCTTTACCTTCAGCCAATGCGCGCTGTTCTTGTGCTGGCTGTCCGAAGTGCCAGATCGCGCCCTTATCGGGGCCTTCTTCAACGTGGACAGCGGTCATAGCGTTAAGTCTACGAGCGCGAAGGGATAACTGCTATTTAACGCAGGCCGCGCAGGTTCCGTAGATGGCGAAGTGTGTGACATCGGTGCGGAATCCGTAATCATCAGCGAGGTTTTGAACAAAGTTCGCTGCAACATCGATCGGTGCATCGCCAACTGATCCGCAATCTCCACAGACGAGGTGGAGGTGGGTTAGCTCTTCTGCTGCGTGATAGGTCGCACCGCCGTGGCCCAAGTGGGTGTGCTGAACAAGTCCAACATTTTCGAGGGTTTCAAGGTTGCGATAGACAGTTGAAAGGTTGATACCAGGATGTGTCTCGCGCACCTTTGCAGCAATATCTTCTGGCGTTGAGTGTCCGAGCTCGCGGACAGCGTTAAGAACGAGTTCGCGCTGTGGTGTTAGACGCAAACCTTTTTCGTGGAGCTCGTGCTTCTCTGCCATGTGCTTAACCTACTTCTCTTTTACTTAGATATGAATGACTGTATCTGATGCGTTGCCCTGAACCGCGACAACTCTCTTCTCCACGCGAGCACCCGGTGCTTGAACTACGAGAGTCCAAGTACCTGGGGCTGCGAAGAAGCGGAATTGGCCTTCCGCATTTGTAGGAACTTCTGCGGTGAACTCCCCGGTGGCATCAAGCAATCGCACGTGACCATTAGAAACAGGAGTGCCATTTGGCACGGCGTCATCAATCCCGTCCCGGATGATTTGTCCTTGAATAACTGTCTGCTTCGAAAGATCTATGCCATCAGTTGATGGGCCGCCAGGGCGTGCACCGCAAGTCTTCATAGTCGATTACGCACCAATCTCAACTGGAACGCCGACGAGTGAACCGTATTCAGTCCATGAACCGTCGTAGTTCTTTACATTTGTTACACCGAGAAGCTCATGAAGAACGAACCATGAGAATGCAGAGCGCTCACCGATGCGGCAATACGCGATGGTCTCCTTTGCAAGATCAACGCCTGCAGTTGTGTAGATCTCCTTCAACTCATCTTGTGACTTGAAAGTTCCATCTTCATTTGCAGCCTTTGACCAAGGAATATTCTTCGCGCTTGGTACATGTCCCTTTACCTGTCCGCCTTCTTGTGGAAGGTGTGCAGGAGCTGCGAGCTCTCCTGAGAACTCAGCAGGAGAACGAACGTCAACAATGTTCTTCACGCCGATTGCAGCGATTACCTCATCGCGGAAAGCGCGAAGTGAAAGATCTTGATCCTTTGCAACGTAGCGAGTCGCTGTGCGTGCTGGAGCATCTGTTACGAATGGGCGAGCATCGAGCTCCCAACGCTTGCGTCCACCATCAAGGAGGCGAACATCTTGGTGGCCGTAGAGCTTGAAGTACCAGTATGCATATGCTGCAAACCAGTTGTTATTGCCACCGTAGAGAACGACTGTTGTGTCATTTGCGATACCGCTCTTTGAGAGAAGGGCTTCAAAGCCTTCCTTCGAGATGATGTCGCGGCGAAGACCATCTTGGAGATCTTCGCGCCAGTTAAATGTAATTGCATTCTCAATGTGGCCCTGTGCGTAGAGCGCTGTGTCTTCGTCGACCTCAACGATTGCTACATGTGGGTTATTGATGTTCTCTGCGACCCAATCGGCCGTAACGAGTGCTGTTTCACGTGACATATGTATATCTCCTGTTGTTGAGTTGAAAAGTTGAATTACTTAGTTGTGAGGCGGACGAGAAGCAGATACATCTCGCAGCCGAGGCAGTAATTAAATGCCGCGTTAAGAAATGCTGCTCCCAGTGCAAAACCGACTGCGACTGTGAAGATTGTTGTTGCTCCAGCAAATCCCGCGATCAATCCAACGAGGGCAAATCCGAAACCAACTGATTGTGCGAACTTCGGTGGTCGCACATCTTCGGTTGGTCCTGGCTGTGCAAGACGTGGCTTGATGAAGTTCTTGAAGATCAAACCGTAGGGAGTGAACTGTGGACCGCGAAGTGCGCCAATTGCAAAGAAAAGTCCCTGTGCAAGCAATACCCATATGCTCTGAGTTACCAATGCAATTGCAAGAACTGTCGTTGTAATTACCGCACCAAAGCGTGGACCACGTGCATCGATATAAATGCGTGCTACCTCTGGTTTATCGAGAACTTCTGACATTTTAAATTCCTTTTGTTGTGGCGAGTGAAAAAGTAATAAGTGTGAAATTACTTAGACATTCGACACAAAGAACCAGCAAGGCGGCCGTAGTCCAAGACGCGGCGCTTTGTGAAGTAGCTGGTTGGAATTGCGAACATGGCGAAATAATAAGTGAGACAGTGAAGTAAGACTAATTGCGAATGATTTGCGTGTTACGCGATTGCATTGAGCGCTGCGATAACTTGATCGCGCTTTGGTGTTCCTGCAGCGCGACCAACCTCGATCCCCTTGGCATTGAGGAAGATTGTCGTTGGAGTTGAGCGAATATCGAGCTGGCGTACGAGTTCAAGGTGGGATTCGGCATCGATATGGATGTGCTTCACATCGTGCATCGGTATCACCATCTGGGACAGCAAGGCATGTGTTGCCTTGCAGGGAGCGCAGAATGCAGATGAGAACTGAACCATCGTCGCACGAGAGCCGAGCTCTTCGCCTAAGACGGCAGGGCTCAAGTGATGGCTAGGCGCTACTTTGTTGGTGCGGATCGCACCTTGGCGCTTCTTCCACCAGAATCCATAGGCGCTAGCGATTGCGAGCACGATAAGGAGTGGAAGATAAGTTTTCACACGAGTATTCTCACACAATGGCCAAGGTGTTGCTACTAACAAATACCCAGGGCGCAAGCGCAGAAGTTCTGCCAGCGCTCGGCCTCTTATCGCACCAGATCAAAGTTCTTCCCCTTGAAGCATCAGTTCTCGTTGATGCACCAGTGATGGATCTGATCTTTGTCGATGCGCGTAAAGAATTTCCAGC
>CANGLK010000055.1 GCA_947454735.1 Candidatus Nanopelagicaceae bacterium | reverse complement strand
CAGCAAGTTATCGATGTTGCTCATGAGAATGGTCGCTGGGTCTGTTTCATTGGACGCTCAATGGTTCGCAATATGAAGATTGCAGAACAGATGGGTTACCTCAATGTGCCTTCAGGTACGGTGATTGAACTTAAAGATCTCGATAACTACGGCGATAACGTCGTACTCATCTCTACCGGATCTCAAGGCGAACCAATGGCTGCGCTCTCGCGTATGGCAAATGGCGATCACCAGATTCGAGTCGGCCAGGGCGATACAGTTATTTTGGCATCATCGCTCATTCCAGGGAATGAGAATTCGGTCTATCGAATCATCAATGAGTTAACTCGTTTTGGCGCAAAGGTTGTCCATAAGGCAAATGCGTTGGTACACGTATCAGGACATGCTGCAGCGGGGGAGCTCCTCTACTGTTACAACATCGTTAAGCCAAAGTACGCAATGCCGATTCACGGTGAATGGCGACATCTCAAGGCAAATGCAGAACTTGCGATTCAAGCAGGTGTTCCACGTGAAAATACCTTTATTGCAGAGAACGGCATCGTTATCGATCTCGTTGATCACGTAGCAGAAGTTGCTGGTTCAATTCCAGTGGGCTTTGTATATGTTGATGGACAGAGTATCGGTGACATCACCGAGGATTCGCTGAAGGATCGACGAATCCTTGGTGAAGAAGGCTTTATCTCGGTCATTGTTGTAATTGACTCTCAGAGCGGAATGATTGTTGCCGGTCCTGATATTCATGCACGTGGCTTTAATGAAGATGAAGCGCTTTTTGATGAAGTCAGAGGAGATATCGAGAAGGCTTTGGCCCACGCCGTTTCTGGTGGTACAAATGGAACTCATCAACTTTCTCAGGTAGTGCGAAGAACAATTGGATCGTGGGTCGGGCAGAAACATCGCCGAAAGCCGATGATTGTCCCTGTTGTTATCGAAGTTTAAAAACGGCGCGCCTTCCCGCCTTCGTTAAATCTCACCACCTAAGATTGAGCGTGTGGCTAAGAGAAAACGCACAACTAAGAAGCAGAGCAGCAAGGGCGGGATAGTTCCGCTCATTGGCGCTGGCTTGGCATCTACCTGGCGTCTCATAGCTAAGAGCCTTGGCTCATCTATCCGCTTTGTTGCTCGGGGAGCGAAAGATCTCGATCCTGAGCATCACCGCGATGGCGCAGCTCTCTTTCTCTTCCTTCTCTCACTGATTTCAGTCACAGGTACATGGATGCGTTCTGATGCAATCCTCGGACGCAACGTTTACTCACTTCTTTATGGCGCATTTGGATCCATTGCAATTGTTCTGCCAATTGCCTTGGTCTACTTTGCAATTCGACTCTTTCGCACCCCGGACGACAAGCAGGGGACAGGTCGAATCACAGTTGGACTTCTCATTCTTCTCATTAGCTCTACGGGACTTGCCCATCTCTTCAATGGTTCGCTCGGATCAACAAATGAACTAGGTGCAACCGCTATCCGTGAAGGCGGCGGACTCGTCGGTTATTACATCTCGATGCCACTTGTAAAGGTCATGTCATCTCTTTTGGCATACCCCTTTCTTATTGCGCTCTTCCTCTTCGGTTTACTCGTCGTCACAGCAACACCATTCTCTGAAGTAATTACACGAATCAAGGTTCTTGCAACATGGCTCAACTCGAAGAGACCAGAGCGCGAAGAAGATGACTTTGAAATCTCAGACACCCCTCCTTTTGAGACTCCTGTTGTTGCCTGGCATGAGGATGAACCGGAGGAAGATGAAGAGCTCGAAGAGGCGGAGTTCGATCAAGAATTTACGGTTGAGGTCCCAAAGCCACTTGAGGCGCAACTCAAAGAGCCACCTAAGGCTAGTCAGCGCCCTGAGCAGCTTCTCCTTACTGGTGATTCAAAGTACGAGCTCCCATCACAGGATCTCTTAAAGGTTGGACCTGCATCAAAGGGTAAGAGCAAGGCAAATGACACAGTCGTTGCAGCTCTCACCGAAGTTTTTAAGCAATTTGATATCGATGCAGCTGTCACTGGATTTATGCGTGGACCAACAGTGACGCGCTACGAAGTTGAACTTGGAAATGCAGTGAAGGTCGAGCGAATTACTGCCCTCTCAAAGAATATTTCTTACGCTGTAGCAAGTAGCGAGGTGCGAATTCTCTCGCCTATTCCAGGTAAATCTGCCGTTGGTATTGAAATTCCTAATACAGATCGTGAGATTGTCGCACTTGGCGATGTGATGCGTTCAAGCGTTGCAGGACAAGATCACCACCCAATGTTGGTCGCCCTCGGTAAGGATGTCGAAGGAAACTTCGTCTGCGCCAATCTCGCGAAGATGCCACACCTTCTCGTTGCAGGTGCAACAGGTGCCGGTAAGTCTTCAATGATTAATTCAATGATTACTTCAATCATGATGCGTTCAACTCCAGATGAAGTTCGATTGATTTTGATTGACCCTAAGCGAGTAGAACTGACCGCTTATGAAGGAATCCCTCACCTCATCACTCCAATTATTACCAATCCGAAGAAAGCCGCAGATGCGCTGACCTGGGTTGTCCGTGAGATGGATCTTCGCTATGAAGACCTTGCAAACTTTGGATTCCGCCATATCGATGATTTCAATAAGGCTGTCCGCGCTGGAAAAGTTGTTGCCCCTCCGGGCTCCGATCGCGTTCTCGAACCCTACCCGTACCTCCTCGTTGTTATTGATGAGCTTGCAGATTTGATGATGGTTGCAGCGCGCGAAGTAGAAGAATCTGTTGTACGAATTACTCAGCTCGCTCGATCTGCAGGTATCCACTTGGTACTTGCTACGCAGCGACCTTCAGTTGATGTCGTCACCGGTCTCATCAAGGCAAACGTTCCATCGCGACTTTCATTTGCTACATCATCACTTGCCGATAGCCGAGTGATCTTGGATTCACCAGGTGCCGAGAAGTTAATCGGTCAGGGTGATGGACTCTTTATACCAATGGGTGCAAGCCGCGCAATCCGTATTCAGGGTGCATATGTATCAGAACGCGAAATCGAAGCAGTGACAAATCACGTGAAGAAGCAGTTGAAGCCACGTTATCGTGAAGATGTGACCGTTGCTCCTCAGTCGTCAAAGATGATTGATAAAGAGATCGGTGATGATTTAGATCTTCTCTGCCAGGCAGTTGCATTAGTAGTCGGTACACAATTTGGTTCGACCTCCATGCTGCAGCGAAAGTTGCGAGTCGGTTTTGCAAAGGCTGGTCGATTGATGGATCTGATGGAGTCGCGAGGAATCGTTGGACCATCAGAGGGATCTAAGGCTCGCATTGTTCTTGTGACCAATGAAGAGCTCGATTCCGTTCTCGCCACGCTCCGCGACTACTAATTTAGGGTGCTCTTAGGGGTGATTTACCTGAGAATTCACTTGAGAGCTAGTGAATACCTACTTAAGACCGGTAAAATTAGGTAACTTTTTATTAGAGCGGGGAAGCGATGAATCTGGGCGAGGTGCTTTCATCTGCACGTAGCTCTGCCCGCATTTCCCTGGAAGACCTCGCTGCAGCGACAAGTATTCGCGCAGGATTGCTCACTCAGATGGAGAAGAACGATTTTTCACATTGTGGTGGAGATATCTACGCACGTGGGCACCTCAGAAATCTCGCACCTAAACTCGGACTGGATGGAAACGATCTAGTAGCTCTCTATAACACAGAGCATTCTGCAGAGAGCCGCAGTATTAATGAGATGCTCGCAGAGAATAGCGTTACGCGAGTTCCACATGAGAAGAAGAACATTTCATGGAAAGTTCCAGCAGCATTCTCTTTGGCAATCGTTCTTCTCTTAGGCCTTGCTCAAATTATTATTACCAATGTCAATAGCGATAGCCCAATAAAGAGCGTGACCACTGCATCCGCAGTAGCTTCACCGGTGCCTACCGCAACTGCAACGGATCAGCCAACTGCCGCAGCTTCCACTTCTCCGAGCGGAACGGGTGTGACGCTCTCTGTGACCGCTGCTCGCGGAAATTCATTGATTGATATCGTCATTGATGGGCAGCATGTAGCCAAGGGATCTCTATTCCAAGGTGAGACAAAATCTTTCGAAGCGAAGACTTCTATTAGCGTTTATTTCAGCAATCCTGCAGACCTCGATGTCACAGTTAATGGTGAATTACTGGCTCCGTTGGGGGCAAAGAATCAGGAAGTCCGTCGTACATTCCGTTAAGCCTGTAGTATCACCCCTATGTCTCGCACCGTTGCAATTGTCACTATGGGCTGCGCCCGCAACGAAGTCGACTCCGAAGAGCTCGCTGGCCGTTTAGCTGCAGAGGGTTGGACCCTTGTTGAAAACGCTGATGATGCTGAAGTCGCTGTGGTCAATACCTGTGGCTTCATTGAGTCAGCTAAGAAAGATTCAGTCGATGCGCTGCTAGAAGCTAATTCACTGAAAGGCCACGGAACTACTAAGGCAGTTGTTGCTGTCGGATGTATGGCAGAGCGCTACGGAAAAGAGTTGGCAGAAGCTCTTCCAGAGGCCGATGCAATTCTGGGCTTCGATGATTACCAAGATATCTCTGCAAAGCTCAATTCAATTCTCTCTGGAAACTCGCATCAATCACATACACCGCAAGATCGACGCGCACTCCTTCCAATTACACCTGTAGCACGCGCCGAGGCTCGACGTGAAGTACGTGATGCAGAACATCAATCAAGTGTGGGGGCAGGTGGTTCACTCTTTCGTAAGCGCCTCGGCAACGCTCCATGGGCGCCACTTAAGATCGCATCTGGATGTGACCGTCGATGTTCATTCTGTGCAATTCCTTATTTCCGAGGTTCTTTTGTTTCGCGCCCGCCACAAGAAATCCTCGAGGAAGCTCAGTGGCTTGCTGCAAATGGAGTCTCAGAACTCTTCTTAGTGAGTGAGAACACGACTTCTTACGGCAAAGATTTGGGCGACTTGAAATTGATGGAGAAGATCCTTCATCAATTTACAGAAATTCCCGGAGTCGAACGAGTCCGCCTCTCATACCTTCAGCCAGCAGAGGTGCGCCCATCGTTGCTTCAGGCAATGATTGAGACCAATAAGGTCGCACCATATTTCGATCTCTCATTCCAGCACACAAGCCCATCTGTACTTCGCCGCATGCGCCGCTTCGGTGATTCAGAGAAATTCCTCCACCTCATTAATCAGATTCGTGCGCTATCTCCAGAAGCTGGAATCCGTTCTAACTTCATCGTTGGCTTCCCGGGGGAGAGCCAGGAAGATTTCGATAATCTTGCAAACTTCATCGCATCTGCAAAGCTCGATGCCATCGGTGTATTTGGCTATTCAGACGAGGACAATACAGAAGCTCTTGATCATGGCGATAAGGT
>CANGLK010000054.1 GCA_947454735.1 Candidatus Nanopelagicaceae bacterium | reverse complement strand
TTACCTCATGAGCGCCCTCCCATGGATCGCCAAGAAGACCTCCTCGAATCCAGATGCCTATATCTACCTCGCAGAATCCATCAAGGCATGGCCGAATCAGGCGGCGCTCGCTGCCATTATTGAGAAGGCGGGCTGGTCTGAGGTCACGGTCAAGAACCTGACCGGAGGAGTTGTCGCAGTTCACATGGCCGTCAAGCCATAACGATTTCAACTACAGGCAGTACCACCTAGACTTACCGCCTGTGAGCGCTAATCCATATTTGCCCATCATCATTCTCTTTGCGATTGGATTCGGCTTCGCCGCATTCTCAGTCGGCATTGCAGCAATTACCGGTCCTGCTCGTTACAACCGCGCAAAGCAAGAGGCGTACGAGTGCGGAATTGAACCTTCACCCCAAGCTCTCGAAGGCGGACGCTTTCCAGTGAAGTACTTCCTCACTGCAATGTTATTTATCGTCTTTGATATTGAAATTGTCTTCCTCTATCCATGGGCCGTTACCTTCGATTCGCTCGGACTCTTCGGACTCGTAGAGATGGGAATCTTTATCGCAACGGTATTCGTTGCATATGCATACGTTTGGCGACGTGGCGGATTGGAATGGGACTAAACGATGGGTCTCGAAGATAAATTACCTAGCGGAGTACTTCTCTCAACAGTAGAAGGTCTTGCCGGTTACATGCGCAAGAGCTCTGTATGGCCAGCGACATTCGGTCTTGCATGCTGTGCGATTGAGATGATGGCTCTTGGTTCATCACCTAAGCACGATATCTCTCGCTTTGGAATGGAGCGCTTTAGCGCTTCTCCTCGTCAGGCAGATTTGATGATCGTTGCAGGTCGCGTTTCACAGAAGATGGCGCCGGTTCTTCGACAGATTTACGATCAAATGACAGCGCCAAAGTGGGTTATCTCAATGGGTGCATGTGCATCTTCTGGCGGAATGTTTAATAACTATGCAATCGTTCAAGGCGTAGATCACGTGGTCCCAGTTGATATCTATCTTCCAGGCTGTCCACCGCGTCCAGAACAGTTGATGGATGCAATCATTAAATTGCATGAACAAATTTCAGATACAAAGCTCGGAGCAAATCGCGAAGCTGTCATAAAAGCAGTAGAAGAGGCTGCTTTGAAGGCTAAGCCAACGATTCAGCTCGGCAACCTTCCACATGAAGGGGCGCTTGCTTAAATGACACAAGAAGGCATGTTCGGAGTCTCTGGCACTGGTGATACATCAGGCTACGGCGGACTCGTTCGTACAGTTTCAAATCCAGGTTCAACAGAGCGCCCTTACGGTGGTTACTTCGATCAACTCGCAGATGATCTCGAGCGCGCATACCCAGATTTCGCAGATGCAATTACAAAGGTAGTTGTTGATCGCGGCGAACTCACACTCCACATCAAGAAGGAACGCCTTGTAGAAGTTGCAAAGGTGCTTCGCGACAAGCTGCTCTTTGAAATGTGTATGGGTGTATCTGGTGTTCACTATCCAGATCGCACCGGATGTGAACTCGTAGCTCTCTACCCATTGCTCTCAATGACAAAGAACCAACGCGTCCGTCTTGAGGTCTGCACATCAGAGGTGGATCCACACATTCCATCACTTGTTGATGTTTATGGTGGTAACAACTGGCATGAGCGCGAGACATTCGACATGTTCGGAATTGTTTTTGATGGACACCCAGGTCTTACTCGCATCTTGATGCCAGATGACTGGGATGGACATCCACAACGTAAGGATTACCCACTGGGTGGAATTGCAGTTGAATACAAGGGTGCAACAACACCGGCTCCACAGAACCGGAGGTCTTACAAGTGACCCAAGAGAAATCGACATTGTTCGATCCATATGCAGCAACCCGCGAAACCACAGAAGGAACTGTCTACTCAGTAACTGGTGGCGATTGGGATTCACTCGTCTCAGAAATCGGTGAGGCAAAAGAAGAGCGCATCATCGTCAACATGGGTCCACAGCACCCATCTACACACGGTGTTCTACGCCTTGTTCTCGAGCTTGAAGGTGAGACCGTTACTGAGGTTCGCCCAGGTATTGGTTACTTGCACACAGGTATTGAGAAGAATATGGAATACCGCTCTTGGACACAGGGCACAACATTTGCCACACGTATGGATTACCTCGCACCAATCTTTAACGAGACTGCCTACTGTCTTGCTATCGAGAAGTTGCTCGGAATCACCAACGATATTCCAGAGCGCGCTTCAATCATCCGCGTTTTGATGATGGAGCTCAATCGCATTTCATCGCACATGGTTGCACTTGGTACTGGTGCTCTCGAACTCGGTGCAATGGGACCTATGTTCTTTGCATTCCGTGAACGCGAAGCTGTCCTTGATGTCTTTGAAGCAATTACTGGCCTTCGTATGAATATGGCCTATGTGCGTCCAGGTGGAGTCCAGCAGGATCTTCCAGCGGGAATGACATCACGCCTTCGTGATCTCGTGAAGGAGCTTCGCAAGAACTTTAAAGATAACGAGAAGCTCTTGGTTGGTAACACAATCTGGATGAAGCGCACTGAAGGAATCGGATATCTCGATCTCGCAGGATGCACCACTCTTGGAATCACAGGTCCAGTTCTTCGTTCAACTGGTCTGCCTTGGGATCTTCGCAAGATGCAGCCTTACTGCGGATATGAGAATTACGCGTTCGATGTCATCACAGCTGATACATGTGATGTCTACGGTCGCTTCTTAATTCGTATGGCAGAGCTCGAGCAGTCACTTCGCATCGTCGAGCAGGCTATTGAGAAGCTCGATGCAACAGAAGGTCAGCCAGTAATGGTTGCCGATAAGAAGATTGCATGGCCGGCACAGCTTGCACTTGGTGCAGATGGACTCGGTAACTCACTTGATCACATCCGCGAAATCATGGGTACATCAATGGAGTCACTTATCCACCACTTTAAGCTTGTAACAGAAGGCTTCCGCGTACCGGCAGGCCAGGCATATGCAGCTGTTGAATCACCGCGTGGTGAGCTTGCAGCACATGTTGTCTCTGATGGCGGAACAAAGCCTTACCGCGTTCACTTCCGTGAACCATCATTTAATAATCTTCAATCAACATCTGCAATGAGCGAAGGTGGAATGGTTGCCGACATCATCGGCGCTGTTGCATCTATTGATCCTGTTATGGGAGGCGTGGACCGCTAATGACAATTTCTAACTCAACCCTCAATCAGGATGTTATGCAATCAATCGTTGCGCGCTACCCACGTAAGCGTTCCGCGATTATGCCTTTGCTTCACTACGTGCAATCAATCTCAGGTTTCGTTACAAATGAAGGCATTGAAACAATCGCTGCAATTCTTGAGATCGAGACAGCTGAAGTATCTGCAGTTGCAACTTTCTATACACAGTACAAGCGCAAGCCAACCGGTGAATATCACATCGGCGTCTGCACAAATACTTTGTGCGCAATTATGGGTGGCGACCAGATTCTCGAATCTCTCAAAGAGCACCTCGGACTTGAAAACGATGGCGTTACAGATGATGGAAAAGTTTCAATCGAACATATCGAGTGCAATGCAGCATGTGACTATGCACCAGTTGTGATGGCTAACTGGGAGTTCTACGACAACCAGACAGTTGAATCAGCGAAGGCTCTCGTCGATGGTGCGCGTGCAGGAAATCCACCAGCGCCAACTCGCGGCCCTAACCGCCTCGTCACTTACAAGGAAGCTTCTGCAGTACTTGCAGGGCTCGATGATGGACTTGCTGAAGAAGGCGTTCAGGCAGGTGCACCAACTCTTCTTGGTCTCAAGCTCGCAAAGGAAGGCAAGTAATGTCTCTATTAACTCCCGTCCTTTCAGCACATTGGGATGAGAAGGATTCATTCACAATCGATGCTTATAAGCGCAATGGTGGATACCAGGCGGCTCAAAAAGCTCTTGCGATGGATCCCGATGCAGTTATTCAACTCGTTAAAGATTCAGGACTTCGCGGTCGTGGTGGCGCAGGCTTCCCAACCGGAATGAAGTGGGGCTTTATCCCACAGGGCGATAACAAGGAGCATTACCTCGTAGTTAACGCGGATGAGTCAGAGCCAGGAACATGTAAGGACATGCCACTTCTCTTGGCTAACCCACACGTTCTTGTTGAAGGCGTCATCATCGCTGCATATGCAATTCGCGCAAAGCATGCTTTTATCTATATTCGCGGCGAAGTAACTCACGTTGCACGTCGTCTCAATAAAGCGATTGCTGATGCATATAAGGCCGGCTACCTCGGTAAGAATGTTTTTGGAACAGGCCACGATATTGATCTCGTTCTTCACATCGGTGCAGGTGCATATATCTGTGGTGAAGAGACAGCTTTGCTTGATTCTCTCGAAGGTTTCCGTGGACAACCACGTCTTCGCCCACCATTCCCAGCGATCGCTGGTTTATATGCGCGTCCAACTGTTGTAAACAATGTTGAGTCAATCTCAGCTGTTCCTGCAATCGTTGCAAATGGCGCAGAGTGGTACCAATCAATGGGTACAGAGAAGTCAAAGGGTGCAACGCTTTACTCACTCTCAGGACATGTAAATAACCCAGGACAATTTGAAGCACCTCTCGGAATCACACTTCGCCAGATTCTCGAACTCGCAGGCGGAGTTCGCAACGGTCATAAGTTGAAGTTCTGGACACCTGGTGGATCTTCAACTCCAATCTTTACCGATGAGCACCTTGATGTTCCATTGGATTATGAAGGCGTAGCGGCAGCGGGCTCAATGCTCGGAACTAAAGCACTTCAAATCTTTGATGAGACAACATGTGTAGTTCGCGCTGTATTGCGTTGGACTGAGTTCTACAAGCATGAGTCATGTGGAAAGTGCACACCTTGTCGCGAAGGCACATGGTGGTTAGTGCAGATTCTTCGTGACCTTGAAGAAGGTAAGGGCACAGAAGCAGATCTTCAGAAGCTCCTCGATCTCTGCGACAACATCATGGGCCGTTCATTCTGCGCTCTTGGTGATGGTGCGACATCTTCAATTACATCTTCAATCAAGTATTTCCGTGATGAGTACATCGCACACGTAACAGGTGGCGCATGCCCATTCGATGCATCTAAGTCAACACTCTTTGCGGAGGCTAAGTAATGACCACTCAAGAAGTAGTTGCAGTTGAGATGATTACTGTCGTCATTGACGGCTTTGAAGTAACAGTGCCAAAGGGCACGCTCATTATTCGTGCAGCAGAGAAGCTCGGCATTCAGATTCCACGTTTCTGCGACCACCCACTTCTTGATCCAGTGGGTGCATGTCGTCAATGTCTCGTTGATGTCGAAATCAATGGCCGCGCATTCCCAAAGCCACAGGCATCATGCACGATTCCTGTCGAGCCAAATATGATCGTAAAGACTCAGCTCACATCACCTGTTGCAGATAAGGCGCAGAAGGGTGTGATGGAGCTTCTCCTTGGTAACCACCCACTTGATTGCCCAGTCTGCGATAAGGGTGGCGAGTGTCCATTGCAGAACCAGGCGATGAGCAATGGAAATGCAGAGTCACGTTTAACTGGCTACAAGCGCACATTTGAAAAGCCAATCAATATCTCTTCACAGGTATTGCTCGATCGCGAACGTTGCGTTCTCTGCGCACGTTGCACTCGTTTCTCAAATCAGATCGCTTCAGATCCATTTATTACTCTCAACCATCGCGGTGCGTTGCAGCAGGTTGGTATCTATGAGAACGATCCATTTAACTCTTACTTCTCAGGAAACACTGTTCAGATCTGTCCAGTAGGTGCACTCACCGGTGCGTCATACCGATTCCGCGCACGTCCATTCGACTTGGTCTCAACTCCATCTGCATGTGAGCACTGTGCATCAGGTTGCGATATGCGTACCGATGTTCGCCGTGGAAAGACACTTCGTCGCCTTGCCGGAGATGATGCAGCAGTTAATGAAGAGTGGAACTGCGATAAGGGTCGTTGGGCATTTAAGTATGTAACTTCAACTGATCGTCTTACCCAGCCACTCGTTCGTAACGCAGAAGGAATTCTCGTTGAAGCATCATGGCCAGAGGCGCTCGCTGCAGCTGCAGCAGGTCTCAAGGGCAAGCGCGCAGCAGT
>CANGLK010000053.1 GCA_947454735.1 Candidatus Nanopelagicaceae bacterium | reverse complement strand
TTCATGCCGATGATGAATGGCAAGAGATCAGTTGCGAATCCTGGATAGGGAAGTGTTGCCACATCTACAGCGCGAGGGCGATGATCCAACTTGACGCGGACACCATCTGCTGTCGATGTGATGATTGCTCCAGCTGATGCGAGCTTATCGAGCATGACTTCCATGTGCTCAGCTACAGCGCCATGAATCGTGATATCGCCCTGAGTCATCGCTGCAGCAAATGCCCAAGTGCCGGCAATAATGCGATCGGTAATCGTGCGATGTGAAGTTGGGTTGAGCTTTTCTACGCCGGTAATCGTGATGAGCGGAGTGCCAATGCCATCAATCTTTGCGCCCATAGATACTAGGAACTCACAGAGATCGACGATATCTGGTTCGCGGGCTGCGTTATCAATTGTTGTGACGCCCTTTGCAAGGACCGCGGCAGTCATGATGTTCTCTGTTGCGCCCACTGATGGGAAGTCGAGAGTGACAGCTGCACCGATAAGTCCAGCAGGGGCTTCAGCGATGACATAGCCATGTTCGATATGCGCCTTCGCACCGAGTGATTCAAGGCCTTTGATATGGAAGTCGAGACCGCGTGAGCCGATGGCATCTCCACCAGGAAGGGCAACTTCAGCGATTCCAATACGAGCAACAAGAGGACCAAGAACGTTGATAGATGCTCGCATCTTGCGGACGAGTTCGTAATCGGCGCGATGAAGGGGTTCTGCTGGAACATCGATCGAAACGGTCGCATCGCCGCCGGCCTTGTTATTGAGATCCACGGTGCAACCAAGGCGGGTCAAAAGGTCAGCCATGATGTCGACATCGGCGATATCTGGGACATTGGAGATAGTTGTCTTGCCAACGGCCAGCAGAGAGGCTGCCATAAGCTTTAAAACCGAGTTCTTAGCGCCTGTGACCGTTACTTCGCCCTTGAGGGAGGCCCCACCCACGATACGGAAGCGATCGAGTGGTTGAGTCATGGCGAAATTCTACTTCACGGCTACCAGAATCTTTGAAGCCTATTAGGCTAGGCGCATGGTTAATCTAACTCGCATTTATACAAAAACAGGTGATGACGGAACTACTGCGCTCGGTGATATGAGCCGTACATCAAAGAACGACCCACGCCTTGAGGCATATGCGACAGTAGATGAAGCAAACTCTGCAATCGGAGTCGTTCTCTCTACGGATCAATTAACCGATGATGTTCGCAATCTCTTGATTCGCATTCAGAATGATCTTTTCGATGTGGGAGCAGATCTCTGCACACCGGTAATTGATAAGCCAGCCTTTGAACCACTTCGCGTTCTTGAGAGCCAGATTACTTACCTTGAAGATTCAATCGATGCATATAACGCAGATCTTGCACCGCTACGTTCATTTGTTCTTCCATCAGGAACAGCAGCAGCGGCGCATCTTCACGTTGCTCGCACCGTTGTCCGTCGCGCAGAGCGTCGCACATGGACAGCTATTCACTCATTCGGTGGTGGAGTAAATCCTTTGACCGCGCAGTACCTCAACCGCTTATCTGATCTTCTCTTCGTGTTGGCACGCGTTGCTAATAAGGAGATTGGCGATCAGCTCTGGGTTCCAGGCGCAAACCGCTAGCTCTTCTTGTAGCTCGTACCTGGTAGAGATTTGTCGCGATCTTCATGGTGACAGATCACTGAGGTGATTTTTGCTGCTCCACCCTTTTCAACTGTCTCAGGTGAAACCAGTAAGAGGACTTTGAATTCACGTTCGGTACTCGAATTAAATGATGCGTTGAGCTCACCCAACTTAACTCCTTGCGCATCGGAGATCGTTGCAATCGCCTCCCACCAGAGACACCCTGTTTCAGATGCGACTTGAACGGCGCCGCAGATGTAGGTCGAACATGGCTTGATCTGCTTTGAAAGATATGAGTTGGCAGAGATAAGACCTACAAGCTCTTTGGCGGTAGGGACTTTGGCGTAGACCTCGCCCTCAACGCTAAACCCCTTCGGTGGCCATGACGCCTTGGGAGATGGTGAGACGCGAACCTTTGCGCGCTTCTTCTTCTTGACGACCGGCTTCTTACTTACAGTTGGCTTTGCACTCGATTTAACGGTTGCTGTACTTGTTGGCTTCGCCGTTGCCTTAACTGTCGGCTTGGCAGTTGCCTTAACAGTTGGTTTGGCAGTTGCCTTAACAGTGACCTTTGCAGTGGGCTTCGGTATTGGCTTCTTTGTTGCAGCCACTGCTGCTGGTCCGGCAAGGGCAAGAACGACGGCGAGGCAGAGTGACGCCACCCTCCCAAATCCAGATCGCCAAGGCGATTGGATTATTCGCGATCCCACTTGAAGGTGCGGATTGCGAGGATTGTTCCCACGATGAGCCATATGCCAATAATGGCAAAGGTTCGTCCAGTCTCCCAATTGCCCGCTATTTCACGCGTAGCAAAGTTATCTGGAAGGAAGATTGAGCGCATTCCTTGCGTGAGCCACTTGAGAGGGAAAATCGCGGCAATCTGCTGCATCCACTTGGGAAGATCGGTAAAGACAAAGAAGACCCCACTAAAGAATTGCAAGATGATTACAACGGGGGAGACGATTGCAGATGCACCTCGAGCGTTCTTTGGAACACTTGAGAAGGCAACGCCGAGAATTGTTGAGACGAGTGAGCCGAGAATTAAGAGAGCGGCAAAGACTGCCCACTTATTTGCTTGAGTTGGAAGATTGACTCCGAAGAATGCAACGCCAGCTACGAGAAGCAATACAACTTGAATGGCCATGCTCACGGTTACAACGATTGCTTTACCGATGAAGTAACTCGCTGCAGGCATGGGCGTTCCACGTAAGCGCTTAAGTGCGCCTAAATCACGCTCTATAGGTATAAAGATTGCAATCTGCTGAAAGCCAGTATTAACAAGGGCTGATGCGATCATTCCGGCGACGAAGTATTGGCTAAAGGTCACGCCTGGCGCAATCTTGGTACTAAATACAGAACCGAAGATTGCAAGAAGGATTAACGGGAAGAGGAGAGTGAAGACGACAGATTCTTTCTGACGGAAGAATTGTTTGATCTCAAGGCCACCGCGCTTGAGGCCGATAGCGAGAGCTCCAGGAAGTTTCTTATTCATGGGTGGCTCCAATCATTGAGAGATAGACATCTTCTAAGGTCGGGCGATGAACGCTGAGTTCAGGAACTTCTCCACCAAACTGCGCCGATAGGTTCTTCACAAACTCAGTTGGCGCATCAGTCTGTGCGCTCTTGGAAATTCCACCTTCGCTCCAGGTAACAGTTGCCCGTGCATGTGCACGGCCACCAAGGAGAGCAGGGGTTGATATTTCAAGAATCTCACCGTGGTTCATCACGGCAACGCGATCTGCAAGTGCCTCTGCCTCATCGAGATAGTGAGTTGTCAATAGAATCGTTGTGCCTTCATCTTTAAGTTTACGAATCAATAACCAGAATGCTCGGCGTGCCTCAGGATCAAATCCTGTTGTTGGCTCATCTAAGAAGAGAAGTTCTGGTCGGCCGATAATTCCAAGTCCTACATCGAGGCGACGACGCTGGCCACCTGACAAAGTACGTGCACGATCATCAGCTTTCTCTTCCAGACCGACAAGTGCAATAACCTCTTCAACGCCTCGTGGATTGGAGTAATAACTTGCAAAGTGTGTCAGCGCTTCACGAGGTGAAAGCTCAAGAGTGTCATTGGAACTCTGCAGAACAATGCCGATTCGATTTCTCCAGGCAAGCGCCTCGCCACCTTTAATGGAAGGGTCTGTATCGAGGACAGAGACAGTGCCCGCATCAGCGGTGCGAAAGCCTTCAAGGATCTCAACGGTCGTCGTCTTACCGGCGCCATTGGGTCCGAGAATCGCAAAGATTTCGCCATCTTCGATAGTTAGGGATAACTCTTTTACTACTGTGAGGTCGCCATAGCTCTTTCGCAAGCCATCTACCTTGATTGCAGGCTTCATGTACCTACTGTATTGGTTTCGATTCGCCGAAAGTAGCGAATGTAATGGAAAATACATCTGTGAGCCCGCGTAAGAATTACCCCAAGAATCGACGCCCTAATACCGGCGTTGATGAAGAGCCCCGCGGCGTTCCTTCAAATCAAATCTTTGTAGAAGATGAGCAAGGTCTCTGGATTGTTCGTAAGTTGACCGGTTCTGCGGCAAATAAGCCCTATCGCTGTCCTGGCTGCGATCAGTTGATTCCTATGGCCACCCCGCACACAGTTGCATGGCTCGATGGCGATGAAGAAGGTCGCCGCCATTGGCATAACGCATGTTGGGATAAGCGCGGTAAGCGCCGACCTAACACTGAGCGCACTCGAAATGCGCCCCGATATTAATTAAGAGAGTCGACCTCGAAGAACAGTCAGCAACTTCACGACAAGTGAATCCACCTTTGGCGTGCGCTTAAAGCTTGTGATTGGAAGTGGCAATTGGAAGCGAGCACGGACAACAGAGCGTGGATAGGTAAATTCAAGGAGACCTTCAGGTCCATGAATGCGGCCGTAGCCAGAATCTTTAGTGCCACCGAATGGAACCGATGCAACTGCTGCAAATGAAATCACAGAGTTGATTGCAACCATTCCACACTGCAATTGCGATGCAATCCAGCGACCTTGGCGACGAGACCATACTGAGGCACCTAGTCCATAACGCGATGCATTCGATAGCTCAATCGCTGTCTCCATATCTGGAACTCGATTGATCACAATTGTTGGACCAAATGTCTCATCGGTCATCGCAGTTGAATCTTCAGGAACCTGGAGAAGAACTACCGGCTGAACAAAGCGATCGCCGACTGATTGGGTGCCACCGACTACAGGGATGCCACCCTTCTTCTCGGCATCGCGAATGTGGGACTTAATTATCTTGAGCTGTGAGGGCATCGTTGCAGGACCGTAATTAGCCTCTTCTGGATTACCCGCATGAATTGTCTTTGCGAGTGCGATGACTTTCTCAGTAAAGATATCTGCGATGTTCTCATCAACATAGACGCGTTCTGCACCGATACAAGTCTGGCCGCCATTGGAAAATGCTGACCAGACTGTTGCATCTGCAGCTAATGAAATATCGGCATCACGGGCAACGATGACTGGATCTTTACCGCCACATTCAGCGATAACTGGTGTCAACGTCTCGGCGCAGAGGGCTGCCACCTTCTTCGCAGTTGCAGTCGAACCGGTAAATGCTAACTTCTTCACACCGCTTGTGCAGAGCGCAGCACCAGTTTCGCCAAAGCCCGTAACAACTTGAAAGAACTCAGAGCTTCCTGATGCATGTTCAAAGAGCTCTGCGAGTGCGACGCCAACTCCCGGTGTGTACTCACTTGGCTTAAAGACCACTGTATTTCCAGCAGCGAGTGCATATGCAATCGATCCCATAGGAGTAAAGACTGGATAGTTCCACGGTCCAATAACTCCGACAACGCCAAGTGGTGATCGCTCAACAGTTGCTGACATATTTGCCATCAACGCACCAGGTGAGCGATGAGCAGTGCGTAGAACAGACTCTGCATGGCGAGCAGCCCAAGCAACGTGATGTGCAGCGAGAGTGATCTCAAGTTTTGCATCTGAGTGTGGCTTGCCTGTCTCAAGAGTGACGGTCTCTGCAAGAGAATCAATCTCGCTCAAAATTAAGCGGCTATAGGCGAGGAGAATCTTGCGACGGCCCTTGTGTCCGAGTTCAACCCATCGCTGCGCAGCATCGGTAGCGAGCGTGACCGCTGCATAGACATCCTTCTCAGTTGCAATGGGATAAGTACCGGCAACTTCACCAGTAACCGGATTCAGTGATTCGAACTTTTTAGCCATAGCCAAAGAGTAGTCACTAGAATGCAGCTATGACGGAACCAATCCGCCCCAGCACCGTATTACCGGCTATCCGTACCCCTTTTACCCTCACTACCGCCGATGGCCAGACGTTGATCGGCGAGGTCAGTGCGCCAATTGATAACCCAACAACGATGCTTCTCTGCCTTCATCCCAATCCCACTGGAGGCGGAATGATGGATAGCCACATCTATAAGAAGGCGGCCAATCGCTTGCCTTCAATGGCTGGCGTGACAATCGTTCGTTTCAATACACGTGGAACAACCAGTGAGGCCGGAACTAGTACTGGTGAATACGATGGCGGCCGCGCAGAGAAATTTGATGTGCAAGCTGCGATTGATTACTGCTTCGATGTTTTACATGCAAAGGAACTTTGGATTGTTGGTTGGTCTTTTGGAACAGAGTTAGCGCTCTGCCATGCACGTGATCCACGAGTAAAGGGATTGATTCTCTTAAGTCCGCCGCTGATGAAGGCAGAAGATAGCGATCTTCAATTCTGGGCAGAAGATGGACGACCTGTGACAGCGTTAGTTCCAGAGCACGATGACTATCTCAAACCTGATGAGGCGCAAAAGAGATTCTCACTTATCCCGCAGATTGATCTCATCGCAGTAGATGGCGCAAAACATCTATGGGTTGGCGAGCCTTATGTACATCGAGTTTTAAGCGAGATTACGCGGATTATCGCGCCATCTCGACTGCCACTTCCTACAGAGCTTTAGAAATTAATTCTGCTCGGCGCGAGGGTAGACAACCTCTTCAAGAATCAAGATGATTGAAGCAGCTACTGGCACTGCTAGTAGGCCACCAATGAGTCCAAGAAGAGAAGTACCGATAAGAGCTGAGACGATTGTGACTGCGCCAGGAACTGCCAGCGTGCGCTTCATAATCTTTGGCGTCACAACGTAATTTTCAAC
>CANGLK010000052.1 GCA_947454735.1 Candidatus Nanopelagicaceae bacterium | reverse complement strand
GCAGCGTTTGCTGCGACCGGAGTTGCTACAGATGCAATAAGTACTAGGGGAGCGAGAAGGAGAAGTGATTTCTTAGCCATTGAGGTTGTCATACCCCTAAGTATGCCTACTTATTCTGTGAATTTTCATAGAGCGATGCATGATCAGCGAGTGATTTTGCTAATGAGAAGTACTTCTCGGCATGCGCTCTTCCAACAGAACCTAATTCGTATCGGAGATCTTCATCAGTAACGAGCGCGCTGAGAGCACTCGCCATCGCACCTGGCTGCGTGGATGTAAGGAATCCAGTTTCTCCATCAATGACGATATCTGAGATAGATCCAACTCGAGGTGCCACGATTGGAATTCCGGCAAAAGCTGCCTGAATCAAAGTAAGTGGAATACCTTCATTATCGCTGGTCAAGATTGCGATATCGCTCGCTGCAAAGAGCTGATCAATATCGCTGCGCCATCCTAAGAAAGTAACGGGAAGTTCTTCTCGTACAGCTCGCGCTTTTGATTCTTCAAAGAGTTCGCCTTCGCCAGCAACCAAGAAATGAATATTTAATTCACGTCCCACACATGCTGCGGCAACATCGAGCAGACGGTCTGGGCGTTTAATCTGAGTGAGGCGACCAACAAAGGTGCAGTAGATAGCATCCAGATCGAGAGCTAGCGCTTTACGTGCACTATCTCTATCGATTGCATCAGGTGCTGGAAGTCCAGGGAAGAAAACTTGATATTGCTCGCGCTGACCAATTCCAGCTGCGATGAGATCTTCTTGCACTTGAGTACCGACTGCAATCAAAACATCGGTACGATTTGCAAGGAATTTCTCGATTGCAATTACAAGGCGAACTTTCCACCCAGCAAAATATCCATGAAGTAGATGGCCATGAAATGTGTGAACCTTGAGAGCACCTCCGCCGGCGAGAATTGCAGCAAGGCGACCTAAGACGCCAGCCTTTGCAGTGTGGGTGTGTATGACATCTGGCTTTTCTCGTTTGATCATTGCGACGAGAGATAAGAAAGCGCGGGCATCTGCCATTGGGGAAATAGAACGACCAAGGCCTGCGATGCGAGTCGCCTTCACATCAGTTGCAACGGTCTCAAGATAGTCAGCTTCGTTATCTGCGCAGTAGCCGGTGATGAGCTTCTGCTCAAATTTCGCTGAATCAAGTCCGCGCATTAAATCGGCAACAATGACGGCAGGTCCACCCACATTCATGCGGGCGATGATCTGCATAACCTTGATTGCCATGTGGTTATCTTCTCGCAAAATAGAGGGATAATTGGACATATGAGCCAGGGTCAATTCATTTCACACTGCACAGCAGATGCGCTGAAAAGCGCTGCCCAGCAGTTGAAGTCAGGAACCTTGGTCGCATTCCCGACTGAGACTGTCTATGGCCTCGGAGCAGATGCCACCAATGCTGATGCAGTTGCCCGAATCTATGCCGTCAAAGGACGTCCTGCCGATCATCCGCTGATCGTTCACCTTGCTGATGCGCAAGATATCTCTGAGTGGGCATCGGAGATTCCTGATTATGCAATTGATCTCGCACGTTCTTTCTGGCCAGGCCCGATGACCTTAGTACTGACGCGCAGCGAACTCGCTCCAGATTTCATCACTGGCGGACAAGCAACAGTTGGTCTTCGCGTTCCCGATCACACGTTGGCACTCGCCTTCTTAAATGCCTTTAAAGCAATTGGTGGCAAGGGAGTTGCTGCGCCCAGTGCGAATAGGTTCGGGCATGTATCAACAACTACTGCGAAAGCAGTTCACGAAGAGCTGGGTGAATACCTCGCACCAGAAGATTTGATTCTCGATGGTGGACCATCACAAGTAGGGGTTGAATCAACAATTATTGATTGCACGGGAGATGCTCCTCGAATTTTGCGACCAGGTGCAATTTCAGTTGAGATGATTGAGGCAGTTACCGGAGTAAAAGTTGTTAATCGCGATGATGTTATTCGCGTGAGCGGTTCACTCGAAAGCCATTATTCACCTGATGCACATGTTGTCCTGGATGGGCATCCGCGTCCGGGAGATGGGCTGATCGCACTAAATGATTACCCAACACCGGAAGGTGCGATTCGTCTTGCATCACCAATTAATAATGAAGACTTTGCGCGCCACCTTTACGAAGCGCTTCGCGAAGCAGATGCGCAAGGGATTGAACAAGTAGTTGTTATTCAGCCAGAGGGTGATGGGATTGCAACTGCAATTCGCGATCGATTAAAGCGCGCTGCAGCCAAGGGCTAGCACTCATCAACTACGTCTAAATCGGACATTTAGAAAAGCTACTCCTGCGTATCCATGGTGAGAGTTCATAGGTAGGTCTACTTTGAAAATATAAGGGCGACGGCTCTTATATATCAAAGGAGATATTTCTTATGACCGATTATGTAGCACCCGGTCTGCCAGGTAGCAAGGCAACATTTAAAGCACGTTATGACCACTGGATTGGTGGCGAGTATGTAAAACCGCAATCAGGTCAGTACTTCGAGAATGTCACACCAGTAACAGGAAAAGTTTTCTGTGAAATCGCTCGCGGTAATGCAGCAGATATCGATAAGGCACTTGATGCAGCACATAAAGCTGCACCAGCGTGGGGAAAGACATCTGCAACCGCTCGAGCAATCATTCTTAACAAAATTGCCGATCGCATGGAGGAGAACCTCGAAGCAATCGCTGTTGCTGAAACGTGGGATAACGGAAAGCCAATTCGCGAAACAATCAATGCAGATATTCCATTGGCGATTGATCACTTCCGCTATTTCGCTGGCGCAATCCGCGCACAAGAGGGATCACTCGGTGAACTCGATGAAGATACAGTCGCGTATCACTTCCATGAGCCACTCGGTGTAGTCGGTCAGATCATTCCTTGGAACTTCCCAATCTTGATGGCGGTCTGGAAGCTTGCTCCGGCACTTGCAGCAGGTAACTGCGTTGTCTTAAAGCCAGCAGAGCAGACTCCAGCGTCAATCTTGTTCTTGATGGAGATCATCGCAGATCTATTGCCAGCAGGTGTTGTCAATATTGTTAATGGCTTTGGTGTTGAAGCAGGCAAGCCACTTGCATCATCTCCACGAATTGCAAAAATTGCATTTACTGGTGAGACATCAACAGGTCGATTGATCATGCAGTACGCATCAGAGAACATCATTCCGGTGACTCTCGAACTCGGTGGAAAGTCACCAAATATCTTCTTCGCAGATGTTGCTGCAGAGAATGATGCTTTCTACGACAAGGCTCTCGAAGGCTTCACACTCTTCGCTCTTAACCAAGGTGAAGTCTGTACATGTCCTTCACGTGGTTTGATCGATAAGAAGATCTATGACAAGTTCTTGGGCGATGTCACAAAGCGCACCCAAGCAATTGTTCAAGGCCACCCATTGGATCTCGCAACAATGATCGGTGCTCAAGCATCAAACGATCAGCTTGAAAAAATCCTTTCTTACATCGATATCGGAAAGAAGGAAGGCGCAAAGCTCATCACAGGTGGAGAGCGCGCAGATCTCGGTGGCGAACTTTCAGGTGGTTACTATGTAACACCAACCATCTTTGAAGGTAATAACAAGATGCGTATCTTCCAGGAAGAAATCTTCGGTCCAGTTGTCTCAGTGACATCATTCGATGGCTATGAAAATGCGATGGAGATCGCCAATGACACCTTGTATGGATTAGGTGCAGGTGTTTGGTCACGTGACATGAATACTGCTTATCGCGCTGGTCGAGAGATCCAAGCAGGTCGCGTATGGACTAACTGCTATCACGCATATCCAGCCGGAGCTGCATTCGGTGGATACAAGTCATCAGGAATCGGTCGCGAGACTCACAAGATGATGCTCGATCATTACCAACAGACGAAGAACCTCCTTGTTTCATATTCACCAAACAAGCTTGGTTTCTTCTAAGCCGTAATACTCTAAGACGATGGAGATTCCATTACGAGTTGAGTTAACGCCAGTAGCTGAAGAGTTACTTCGTAAACTTACGAGCATTCACGGGCCATTGATGTTTCATCAATCCGGTGGATGTTGTGATGGTTCTTCTCCAATGTGTTACCCAGCTGGTGAGTTTCGTGTGGGTGGAGCTGATGTAAAGCTGGGAGAGTTGAAAGTGGCTGGCATCCAGGATCCGATTGGGTTCTGGATGTCAGCTTCTCAATTTGAATATTGGAAACATACCCATCTGACTGTTGATGTCGTCGATGGAAGAGGTGGTGGCTTCTCTCTTGAATCACCTGAAGGTAAGCGTTTCTTGATTCGCTCTCGCTTATTTACAGATGAAGAGTGGTCAATACTCGAAGAGAATCCAGTAACTAATGGAGCAACTCGCTAGTTTTGTAGAACTTGAGCAAGCACTTTTGTAATCTCACGGTGACGAGCCATTCCGTCGGCAACCATTGGAATCCAGTTAGTCACATAACCAAAGCCAATCTTGTATTTCTGATCCCCGATTCCTTGTTGTCCACCCAAGCCATCGTGGCCAAAGGTTGTCTCACTTAATACAGGGGAGTGCTCTGGGTTTGCAACGATAAAACCTAATGAATGCACTGGATATGGTGCTGGATCGCCAAAGACATTGGGGCCGATATTGGGACGCGAAATAGCTTTCGTGACTGTCTCATCGTTGAGGATTCGAACTCCATCAGTTTCGTGCACGAGAGCTGAATATGTCTTCGCAACAGCTCGTGCATTGGTGATCCCACCTGCCCCGGCAAACTCCAATTGATGTGTGCGTGAATCGTTATATCCACCTAATTCATCATCAACATTTCCTGTAAATGCCTTGCCGAATGACATCGCTCGTCGATTCCAATAGAGCGGTGACTCAAATGGGTAATCAACCAAGGGAGCATCATCGCTTTTGAGTTTTGCAATTGAATCTTCAATGTTGGCAGGTGTCCCGAAATATGCTTCAACGTGTAAGGGAGAAGCGATAATTTCTTGCAAGAGTTGGTTGAGGCGCTTTCCTGTTATGTTGAAGTAAATCTTTCCAAGGAGATGACCGATTGTTCCTGCGTGATAGAGGTATCCGGTATCTGGCTCCCAGATTGGAAGTTGGCGAGCAAGAGCTTCTTCAACCGGGGTAACCTTCTGCAGATCTTCGAAAGTTAAATCTTCGCGCACCGCGCTTAGGCCAGATCGGTGGCGCATAATCATCGCAACGGTGACATTCTCTTTTCCGTTTGCGGCAAATTCTGGCCAGTAATGTGAAACTTTCTCATCGGGATCGAGGAGGCCATCTTGGATGAGTCGATGTCCGATGATGGAGAGCAATCCTTTTGATGTCGAGAAGACGACCGATTTTGTATCTTCCTGCCAGGGCTTACCTGGGCGTTGCTCGCCAGCCCAGATATCAACGATCGGTTCGCCGTGCTGATAGATAGCGAGGGCGGCGCCGCCATAAGGCTGAGCTTTTGTTAACTCAAAAAAAGTATCGGCGACCGGTTGAAACTTCGGAAGAATCAGCATTCAGAAAGACTAGCGATATTTATCCGGATAGTCTTCGGCTATGAATACAAAGGGATATGCAGCGCTTTCAGCAGGTTCAGATCTAGTTCCATTTGAGTTTGATCGCCGCGAGGTTGGCGCACACGATGTTGAGCTCGATATCAAATATTCAGGAATCTGTCATTCAGATATCCACCAGGCTCGCGAAGAGTGGGGCCCTGCAATCTTTCCAATGGTTCCAGGACATGAGATTGCCGGTGTTGTTACATCTGTCGGTGCATCCGTAACTAAGTTTAAAGTTGGCGACCACATCGGAGTCGGCGTCTTTATCGATTCATGTGGCAAGTGCGTTCAATGCAATAAGGGTCTTCAGCAGTACTGCGAAGAAGGAATGACAGGCACTTATAACGGCTACGAGCGCGATGGCAAGACAGTCGCAATGGGTGGCTATAGCAATCGCTTTGTCATCAACGAAAATTACGCAGTACATGTGCCAGCAAACTTGCCACTCGATGGAGTTGCTCCACTGCTCTGCGCAGGAATTACTTTGTACTCACCAATAAAGCATTGGAACGTCGGCCCAGGAAAGCGCGTTGCCGTCATGGGTCTCGGTGGACTCGGACATATGGGAGTTAAATTTGCAGTTGCACTTGGTGCAGAGGTAACTGTTCTTTCGCACTCACCTTCAAAGGAAGCAGATGCTAAGGCGATGGGTGCACACCATTTCGTCTCAACAAAGGATCCCGAAGTATTTAAGACTCATGCAAAGAGCTTCGATGTAATTCTCAATACTGTCAGCGCTGAAGTTGATATCAATCAGTATCTCAATCTCCTTGCACAAGATGGAACGCTTGTTGTCATTGGTTTGCCAGGAAAGCCTTATGCAGTACACGTAGGCGCGCTCTTGGGTGCGCGCCGTTCAATGGCTGGATCAATGATCGGCGGAATTCCCGAGATGCAAGAGATGCTCGATTTCTGCGGCAAGCACAACATCTTGAGCGATGTCGAAGTCATTAAGGCTGACTACATCAATAAGGCTTATGAGCGCACAGTTGCTAGCGATGTGAAGTACCGCTTCGTTATCGATGGCTCTTCCTTTTAAAGATATAGCGTAAGATTCGCTACGTTTGCAGCTCGCTGCAGGCGGTGGGGCCTATAGCTCAGTCGGTAGAGCAACGGACTTTTAATCCGTGGGTCGTCGGTTCGAGCCCGACAGGGCCCACTTCTTGATTGAATCCTTTCAGCTGCCAGACAGCTAATTCCCGTATGTAATTGTTGAACTTCCTGTTCTTTAG
>CANGLK010000051.1 GCA_947454735.1 Candidatus Nanopelagicaceae bacterium | reverse complement strand
GATTGATGCACTTGGTCGCTTGCCTGGTATCGGACCAAAATCTGCACAGCGTATCGCTTTCCATATCTTGCAATCAGATTCAGAGATTGCAGATTCGCTAGTCGAAGCTGTTCGCACAGTAAAAGAGCGCGTGAAGTTCTGTAGCGAATGTGGAAATGTTTCTGAAGAGGCTCAGTGCCGTATCTGTCGCGATCCACGTCGTGATCCGTCAAAGATCTGTGTTGTTGAAGAATCTAAGGATGTCATCGCAATCGAACGCACTCGTGAATTCCGCGGGAAGTATCACGTTCTCGGTGGAGCAATCAGTCCAATCGATGGAATTGGTCCAGATCAGCTTCGAATTCGCGAGCTTATGCAGCGCCTCTCTGATTCAACGATCACCGAGATCATCTTGGCGACCGACCCCAACCTCGAGGGAGAGGCGACAGCTACCTACTTAGCGCGCTTGATTAAGCCGATGGGTATCAACGTCTCACGCCTTGCTTCAGGTCTCCCTGTGGGCGGAGATCTTGAATATGCCGATGAAGTCACCCTCGGACGTGCATTTGAAGGACGCACAAACCTCTGAATTGAGGGATATCCATGAGAACTCGTGTATCTATTGGAGTAATAGTTGTATTTGCTTTTTCACTTCTAGTTACTCCAACCGCACATGCTGCACAAGTCTCAAGCGGGCTGTTAATAGATTTAATGGCTTCGAATCCAAGCTCTTACCCTGGTACAGGAACTGCATGGATTGATTTAGCTGGGCGGGATGACACTGCCACTTTAACAAATGGACCGGTCTATGACACTGCTACAGGTGCAGGATTTACGAATGATGGTGTGAACGATTACATAAATATTCCGAATCGTGCGGCTCTTCAGCCGTCCACCTCTTCATGCAGCACGATGATGTTGTGGGCTAAAGTTCTGAGTGCAACGAACTATGACGGTCTGATGGGAAAAATGTTCGCTGCAACTTCTTATGATGGTTATGCGCTACTGCAATCAGGAACTCTGGCTCTAACACTTAAAATGAATGGAACTTCAGTTGATCAGACTGTAGCAAGTGCATCCAATGTTTACTCCTTAAATACTTGGACTCTTTTCTCCTTTGTCACATGTTTTGGAGGAAACACTACAAACCCCAGTAAAGTTTATGTAAATACTTCAGTCGTTATCACTGCAAATAACACTGAAAGCGGCGTCGGTGCACCAACAGCACCGATTCAATTAGCTAACGGAATGCAGGATGGTCTGGAATACGGAAATGTGAAAATTGGTGCATTTGCTTTCTACAACAGAGCACTCTCCGCAACTGAAATTGCAGACTCTTATGACTATTACTCAAATTATGTTTACGTCCAAGAAGTTTCTAGTATTTCACTACAAATTTCTGGCAATCCACTTAAAGGTAATTCCTTCACAATATCTGCAACTGTTGGAGCGGCGGGCAGAGTCCGCTTTTTGATGGGAGGTAAGCGGATACAAAACTGTCTAAATGTTCAAGCCACGGGTGCCCCACTTACAGCCACCTGCACTTGGAAGCCTGCCCTATCTGGAAATCAGGCTATTTCCGCCACTCTCACGCCGATCAATGCGGGCCTAGGTAGCAGTTCGGATTCGAAGCTGATCTTCGTAGGACGCAGATCAAATCAACGATAGTCTCAATATATGGATTGAATCCTGTTCCATATAATGAGAAATTCTGAAATTCGGCTGGCGCATCCTTAAATAGGGGTTCAGACTTACTTCATGGCGCTCATCGTTCAGAAGTTTGGCGGATCCTCAGTAGCTGATGCCGAGGGCATGAAGCGCGTTGCCGCACGTATCGTGGCATCAAAGAAGGCCGGTAATCAGGTTGTCGTCGTTGTCTCAGCGATGGGCGATACGACAGATGAGCTGATTGATCTCGCCAACCAAGTCAGTCCTATCCCACCAGGACGCGAGCTCGATATGTTGCTGACTGCTGGTGAGCGAATCTCTATGGCACTTCTTGCAATGGCAATTAACAATCTTGGATTTGAAGCGCAATCTTTTACCGGTTCACAAGCTGGAGTGATTACCGATTCCACTCATGGCAAGGCACGCATCATCGATGTGACACCTGGTCGTATCCGTGAAGCGATCGATGCGGGAAATATTGCAATCGTCGCTGGCTTCCAGGGAATCTCGCAAGATACAAAGGACATCACAACTCTTGGTCGCGGTGGATCCGATACAACTGCTGTGGCGCTCGCTGCCGCACTTGATGCAGATGTCTGCGAGATCTACACCGATGTTGACGGAATCTTCTCTGCCGATCCTCGCGCAGTTCCATCTGCTCGTAAGTTAGAGACTGTTACATATGAAGAGATGCTTGAACTTGCAGCTGCGGGTGCAAAGGTTCTTCACCTTCGTTGCGTTGAATACGCACGCCGATACAACTTACCAATTCACGTCCGTTCATCTTTCTCACCACTAGAAGGCACATGGGTTGTTGAAAACCACCCAGAAGGAGGCACCATGGAGCAAGCAATCATCGCTGGCGTCGCACACGATAAGTCAGAGGCGAAGATAACAATCGTTGGTGTTCCAGACCGCACGGGTGTTGCTGCACGCATCTTCCAGGCTCTTGCAGATAACGATCTCAATATCGACATGATTGTTCAGAATGTCTCTGCAGCTGCAACTGGTCTTACAGATATCTCCTTCACACTTCCAAAGGCCGATGGCGCTGAGGCGACTGGCGTTCTCCAGAAGATTCAAGGCGAAGTTGGCTTTGCATCAATTCAATATGACGACACCATCGGAAAGCTTTCACTTGTAGGTGCAGGAATGCGTTCACACCCAGGTGTGACAGCAACTTTCTTTGCTGCAATGTCAGAAGCTGGTGTCAATATCGAGATGATTTCTACATCTGAAATTCGGATCTCAATCATCGTTCGTGAGAGCGATCTAGAGCGCGCAGCGAAGGCTGCACACACTGCTTTTGGCCTTGATTCAGATCAGAACGAGGCTGTCGTATATGGAGGTACAGGACGATGACACAGAAGCCATCACTTGCAGTAGTTGGTGCAACGGGTGCGGTCGGCACTGTAATGCTCGGCATCTTGTCAGAGCGTCCTGATGTGTGGGGCGAGATTCGTTTGATTGCATCAGCACGAAGCGCAGGAAAGAAATTGATCTGTCGCGGCGAAGAGTTAACCGTTGTTGCGCTCTCACCAGAGGCATTCGATGGAATCGACGTTGCGATGTTCGACGTCCCAGATGAAGTTTCAGCAGAGTGGGCACCGATTGCTGCATCACGTGGCGCCGTTGTTGTCGATAACTCAGGTGCATTCCGTATGGATGCCGATGTTCCTCTAGTTGTTCCTGAAGTAAACCCACAAGATGTCAATAACCGCCCGCGCGGAATCATCTCAAATCCAAATTGCACAACTCTCTCAATGATTGTTGCTATGGGAGCACTTCATAAAGAGTATGAATTGAAGGAACTCGTTGTTTCTTCATACCAGGCAGCATCAGGTGCAGGACAAGCAGGCATTGATGCACTCCGTGCACAGATCTCTGCGGTTGCTGGGTCAACAGCTGGAGATGTTGCGGGAGATGTCCGCGCGCTGATCAAGGACAATGGACCTTTCCCCGCTCCTCTTGCAATGAACGTTGTCCCATGGGCGGGTTCACTCAAAGAAGATGGTTACTCATCTGAAGAGCTCAAGGTACGTAATGAGTCACGGAAGATTCTTGGACTTCCAAATCTCAAGGTATCCGCAACTTGTGTGCGTGTTCCAGTTATTACAACTCACTCACTAACTGTGCATGCAACATTCGATAAGGAACCTTCACGAAAGGCTGCGCAAGATATTTTGGAGAATGCAGCAGGCGTGAAGTTGGTTGATGATCCAGAGAATCACAAGTTCCCAACTCCAGCAGATGTTGTCGGAACCGATCCGACATGGGTGGGCCGTGTTCGTAAGAGCATCGATGACCCAATGTCATTAGATCTCTTTGTATGCGGCGATAATTTGCGAAAGGGAGCTGCACTCAACACGGCTCAAATCGCAGAACTTCTCGCTGTCGAATTTACAAAGTAACCTCCAGGTAGACTCCACGCCATGACAATCGTCGTGGCAGGAGGAACCGGTTTAGCCGGTTCTGCCATCGTCCGCGCCTACCAGGCAGCTGGCGAGGAAGTCATTCGTGTCAGCCGCAAGGTTGTCGATCTCCTCGATCGCGATGCCACCTTTAAATTCATTAACGAGGCGAAACCTTCGCTGATTGTCGATGCCGCGGCCAAGGTCGGTGGAATTGGTGCCAATAACTCCTTCCCAGTCGAATTCCTCTCCGACAATGTGCGCATCCAGAGCAACCTCATGGAGGCAGCACATGCAGCCGATGTCGAAAAGTTCATCTTCTTAGGTTCAAGCTGCATCTATCCACGCGATTGTGCCCAGCCCATCAAGGAAGAGTATTTACTGACTGGCCCTCTCGAAGAGACCAACTCTGCCTACGCGGTTGCGAAGATTGCTGGCATCGAGCTTATTAAATCTTTTCGTAAAGAGTATGGCCGTACATGGATCTCATTGATGCCGACAAACCTTTATGGAATCAACGACAACTTTGAACTTCAAGGCTCACATGTCTTGCCAGCATTTATCCGTCGCTTCGTTGAAGCTGCAGAGAAGAACGCACCGGTGGAAACTTTATGGGGTTCAGGTTCACCTAAGCGTGAGTTCCTTCATGTTGATGATTTAGCTGCCGCAGTTGTGCACCTTGGGAAGAATTACAACTCATCTGAACACCTCAATATTGGAACTGGCGAAGACCTCACCATCAAGGAATTAGCAGAGCTAGTTGCTGAACTTTCAGGTTTTAAGGGCGAACTCGCGTGGGATTCATCTAAGCCTGATGGAACACCTCGTAAGGTTCTCGATGTATCTAAGGCAAAGGCACTTGGATGGTCACCAAAGATTTCATTGCGCGATGGAATTGCATCAACTATCGCTTGGTATAAAGATGCAACAGCAAAGGGAGAAGTACGACGATGAGCAGAAAAGTAGCCCTGATTACAGGTGTCACAGGTCAAGATGGTTCATACCTTGCAGAGTTCTTGCTTGAAAAGGGTTATGAGGTCCACGGCCTCATCCGTCGTTCCTCAACATTTAACACATCCCGCATCGATCACATTTACCAGGACCCTCATGTAAAGAACCCACAATTGTTCTTGCACTATGGTGATTTGATTGATGGAGTTGGACTTACAAACCTTATTCGTGAAGTAAAGCCAACTGAGGTCTATAACCTCGGCGCACAATCTCATGTACAGGTCTCTTTCACAATGCCCCAGTACACAGGCCAGGTCGATGCAGTAGGCGCTGTTGGCTTACTTGAGGCTATCCGCAGCGCAGATATCGATACACGTTTCTACCAGGCATCAACATCTGAGCTCTTTGGATCAACTCCACCACCTCAGAACGAAACTTCAGTATTCCGCCCACAGTCACCATATGCAGCTGCAAAGTTGATGGCCTACTGGTGCACAGTCAATTACCGCGATGGTTATGGCATGCATGCCACCAACGGAATTCTCTTCAATCACGAATCGCCTCGTCGCGGTGAAACATTCGTAACGCGCAAAATTACTCGCGCAGTAGCTGCGATCAAGGCTGGCCAGCAGGACAAGCTCTTCCTTGGCAACATGGATGCAGTGCGCGACTGGGGTTACGCGAAGGAGTATGTCGAATCAATGTGGTTGATGCTTCAGCAAGATAAGCCATCTGATTACGTTGTTGCTACAGGTGTTGGCGCAACAGTGAAAGATTTTGTTGAAGCATCATTCTCACATGCAGGACTTAATTGGGAAGATCACGTTGAAACAGATAAGAAGTACATCCGTCCAACAGAGGTTGATGCACTTATCGGTGATCCATCAAAGGCAGCTAATGCATTTGGTTGGAAGGCAAAGACACATTGGAAAGAGCTTGCTCACCTAATGGTTGATGCTGATATTGAAGCTTTAGCCCGAAAGAATTAGTTCTAGTAGAACTAGAACAAACTTGTTAAAGTCACCAGCGAAACTTCTGGTGGGCTTGCCACACGAATGCGCGCAAAGGGACTTGTTCCCATTCCTGCTGAGACATGCAGGTAAGGCTCGTCATCAAAGTAAGTTAAGCCGCGTGCACGCCAATTAGGTAGATCGCAATTAGTTGTAAGCGCCTTCGATCCACCAGGCCAAGGCAAACGAATCTGCCCGCCATGTGTATGTCCAGCAAAGATTGCATCGAGCTTATCGTTGCTCATCGCTTCGATAATTCTCAAATAAGGTGCATGAGTAACGCCAATAGCGAGATCACACTCACCAGGTTCGCCCGCCACCAATGAGTAGTCATCAAATTCAAGGTGTGCATCATCTGTGCCACGAGCTTCAATTGTTGTGTCGTTGATCTTTATCGTTGCACGGGATTTATTGAGGTTCTTCCAACCGCGTGCCTGTAAGCCTTTATCGAGCTCTGGCCACGGTAGATCCTCGCCATGGACTCGTTTTCCATGATCTGGAAGTAGATACTTCAAAGGATTCTTTGGCTTTGGTGCAAAGTAATCGTTAGAACCAAAGACAAAGAGCCCTGGAATATCGAGCAAGCCATCGAGGGCATCGAGGACAACAGGCACTGCCTTCATATCGGCTAAGAAATCTCCGGTGCTAATGACTAAATCAGGGGAGTACTTCACCCATGACTTGATGTCGGCAATTTCGCTCTTGCGCTTTGGGGTCAGGTGAAGGTCTGAAAAATGAAGGATACGTATCGGGGCATGGCCCTCAGGTAGTACGGGAATTTCCGCTTCGCGGAGTACGTAACTCATGGAGTAGAGGCTACAGGGG
>CANGLK010000050.1 GCA_947454735.1 Candidatus Nanopelagicaceae bacterium | reverse complement strand
GCCCTGAACTCCGGCAACTGCGAGAACTTCACCGGCACGAAGTTCGAAGGAGACATCCTTAACAAGTGTGCGCCCCGTGTGATCATGAATGCTGAGGTGATCCACTTTAAGCAGAACATCGCCCAGCTTTGGCGCCGCCTTGCTCACATCGAGTGAGACAGGGCGACCGACCATAAGTGAGGCAAGCTCTTCTTGGCTTGCTGTTGGTGATGCTGTTCCTACAACTGCACCTCGACGAATAATTGTAATTTTATCTGCAGCCTCGCGTACCTCACGGAGCTTGTGGGTAATGAAGACAATCGCTGTGCCTTGATCGCGAAGCTTCTTCATATTGCGAAGGAGTTCATCAGTCTCTTGCGGAGTAAGCACGGCAGTTGGCTCATCAAGGATGAGCACCTTTGCATCGTAGATAAGTGCTCGAATAATTTCTACGCGCTGTTGAATTCCTACGGGCAAATCTTCTACAAGGGCATCAGGGTCGACATCGAAGTTGAACTCTGCCGATACTCGTTTGATCTCGGCGCGAGCGGTCTCGAGATCGAGAAAGCCTGGTCCTTTAACTTTCTCATGGCCAAGGACGATGTTCTCTGCAACTGTAAATACTGGGATGAGCATGAAGTGCTGGTGAACCATGCCGATTCCAGCTGCTAGCGCATCGAGAGGTGAATCAATCGTAATCTCTCTGCCATCCACCCAAATCGAACCTTCATCGGGAGAGAGGAGACCGTAGACAATATTCATCAAGGTGGACTTGCCGGCGCCATTTTCTCCAAGGATTGCATGAATCTCACCGGATTCAACTTTGAGATTAATAGAGTCGTTTGCAGTCAGTGCACCAAAGCGCTTTGTGATGCCACGCAATTCAAGGGACATGTGTGCAAATCTACTGCTTGTGTAGCTTTAATACAAAGCAAAACGGGGCCGGCGATAATCGCCGACCCCGTTCTTTTAGAACGAATTTCTGTTAATTACTTAACAGAAACCTTTCCGTTTGCAATAGCTGTACCGAGCTTTGTAACTTCAGTACGAAGTGCTGAAGGAACAACGCGGATGAGATCGTGGTAAGCAGCGAGCTTTGTTCCACCGTTCTTGAGGTTACCGTTGTAACCAGTTGCTGAGAACTTTCCAGCCGCTGTATCTGCGATAACTGTCTGAACTGAGATGTCGACACCCTTAACAACAGATGTTAGGAGTACTGACTTGTACTGTGGAGCTGCAACGTAACCATCTGAGTCAACCCAGATAACAACTGACTTCTTTGAAGCAATTGAGTTACCTGCTGTTGCGCCACCAAGACCACCAGCAACTGGGAAGATTACATCTGCACCCTGCTGCTCGAAGTTCTTAGAGATCTGAAGTGCCTTAGCTGAATCTGAGAAGCCACCAACGAATGTTCCGTCAGCCTTCTTTGTATCCCAACCAAGAACAGTTACTGACTTCTTCTTTACTGTGTTGTAGTAAGCAACACCCTTAGCGAAGCCATCCATGAAGATAGTGACAGGTGGAATGTTGAGTCCGCCGTATGTTGCGACCTTACCGGTCTTTGATACGCCAGCTGCAAGGTAACCAGCCTGGAAAGCAGACTCATTTGTTGAGAACTGAAGTGGCTTCAAGTTTGCGAAGCTCTTTCCTGGGTAGACAGATCCATCTGCGCCGTGATCCTGACCATCCTGGTCAACGATTGCGAACTTCACTGATGGGTTTGCCTTAGCAGCTGCAACGATTGCGCCGTTGATAAGGAAGCCAACGCCTACGATGATGTCGCACTTCTCATCAACAAGCTTCTTGATGTTTGGTGCGTAATCAGCATCTGAAGTCGCTGCAAGGTACTTAACAGTGATTGATGAGTTCTTCTTAGCAGCTGCCTGTGCGCCTGCCCAAGCTGAAGCGTTAAATGACTTGTCATCTACGCCGCCTGTATCGAGTGCAAGGCATGCCTTTGTTGCGTTTGCAGCGGTTGCAGCAGGTGCTACACCGAATGCAAGAGTTGCAGCTGCGAGAACTGCAACAAACTTGATTGTCTTCTTCAAGGTTTCCTCCAAGGAACTTGTGATTTGTAGGGCGAGCCTATCTAGAGCCCTTGAAAATTCCTAAAAATAATGGTTAATTTGAGCGTGTGGTGTGTAACGATTGGGAAAACTCTCAACCACTACTTTAAAGAAAAGGTGCGTTTATCCCTTTAGCCAGCGATTTTTGAGGCTGCTGCAGCTGCCTTATTGATAGAGATCGCGGCAGAGGTCAGGATTGGAAGATAAGTAGTGAAAGTGATGCCACCGCTGAGAACTGAGTAGCGATGACCATAGATGCCTGCATTGGGATCGAGAACATCGAGATATTGCTTGCCAGATATAGCCTTTGCGATGACGTCATACATGGCTTTATCTACATGTTTAACGACAGTCGCATAGAGGTACTTCTTCGTTGCAGCTGAAACCGAAAGGTACTGATCTGGTTCAATGCTAATGATTCCGACTGGCTTGTAACTCTTCTTCTTTGCATTTGCCGAATTACGCGCAACAATCGAGGCGAATATTTCAGAATCTGATCCGGGGCGGGCAATGAAGATGACATCTGCCCCAGCGTCCATCGCCTGCTTTGTTGATGTAATTGATGATCCGTTAACGTACTTTACCTGAGATGAGACTGGCTTCTTCGAAGCTAATACACCTGCAAGAAATCCGTTCTGATAAATATCTGCCTGATTTGAATTGGCAATCATTGCGACCTTGCCACTCTTTGAAGATAGAGCAGCGCTAAATCCAGCCAAGTATGCGCCTTGAATATCGGCAAAAATCAGCGATGTCACATTGAGGGCATCGATAGAAGCATCATTCAATATTGCAAATTGTGTATTGGGAAACTCAACTGAGAGGGCCTGGATTACGGGTGCATATCCCCCGCCAACGACGATGATGGGATTGCAATTCTTCGCAATAAGCGTACGTACACGCCGATCGCGATCTGCCGAAGTTCCATCGGTAACTACGGGCTCAACTGAAAAGGCAAACTCTTTCTGTGCCTTCTCTAGGCCCACGGCTGCAGCATCATTAAAGGAGCGGTCTCCACGTCCACCAATGTCGTAGGCGATTCCAATGGTCAGTGATGAGGCATAGACAGGTGCAGCAATCAGCGATGAAAAGAGGACCGCAAATCCAACGAGCGCTGCACGAATCTTCATTAGATCACCAAGCCGAGGTTCTTATATGTGGCATCGAGAGTTGTCTGCGCAACTTCGCGAGCCTTTTCAGATCCTTGATGGAGAATCTTCAAGAGATGAGATTCATCTTCTAAGAGCTCAAGGGCATGTGTGCGGATAGGTCGGAAGTATTCGACGACAACTTCTGCAACTGTAGATTTGAAATCGCCATAACCCTTGCCATCAAATTCATTCTCAAGATCAGTGATCGATTTGCCCGAGAGCGCAGAGTGAATAGTGAGCAAGTTACTAATACCTGACTTCTCTTTTGCATCAAACTTTACTTCACGACCAGCATCGGTTACTGCGCTCTTAAACTTCTTCATATTTACCTCTGGCGCATCGAGAATGTCGATGAGACCAGAACCAGAGCCAGATGACTTACTCATCTTCGCGGTTGGATCTTGGATGTCATAAATCTTTGCACCCTGCTTAAGGATAAAGCCTTCTGGAACTTGGAAGGTCTGGCCATAGCGAGAGTTAAAGCGACCTGCGATATCGCGAGTGAGTTCGATATGTTGGCGTTGATCTTCTCCGACCGGAACAAGATGTGATTGATAGAGCAAGATATCTGCAGCCATCAACATGGGATATGTAAATAACCCAACACGTGCAGCATCTGCACCAGCCTTAGATGACTTATCTTTAAATTGAGTCATTCGGCTTGCTTCACCGAAGCCAGTCATGCACTCCATAATCCAACCCAGTTGATTATGTTGTGGAACTTGAGATTGAACGAAGAGCGTTGACTTCTCTGGTGAGATTCCGAGGGCGAGTAGCTGAGCCGCCGACATCAACGTGCGCTTACGTAAGAGCGCTGGATCAGTCTCAACTGTAAGAGCGTGAAGGTCGACGATGCAGTAGAAAGCATCGTGTCCCTCTTGAAGCTCGACCCACTGCTTGACCGCACCGAGGTAATTGCCGAGGTGGAAGGAATCGCTCGTTGGCTGAATTCCTGAGAGGACGCGCTTCTTACTCATGGCTGCATTCTCGCATGCAATATCGCTAGCGTGAGATTAATAAGCGCCCTACGCGCTTGCCTTCCATTGAAAGTACCGTAATTCGAATTCCATTAACGTTGAGGAGGTCTCCTTCAACGGGGATACGACCTAGGAAATGCATAACGTAGCCGCTAATAGTTTCGTAAGGCCCTTCGGGGATATCAATGCCAGCTTGCTCAGAGAGGTCTTCTAAAGACATCAAACCATCGACTTCAAAATCGCCGGTGCGAGATGAGGCGGCGAGATCTTGCTCATCGCCGTCGTACTCATCGCGGATATCGCCGATCAGAGTCTCAACGAGATCCTCCATCGTCACAATGCCATCTGTTCCACCGTATTCATCGAGAATAATGGCAAGGTGCTGACGCTGGGCGCGCATTTCAGTAAGCGCAGGAAGAATTCCCTTTGTTCCTGGCAGAAAGATGATGCTACGGCTGAGCTCTTGAATCTTCGCCTGCGAATTTGCAAGAGAAGGATCAATGAGGTCGCGCACATGGATAAATCCGATTACCTCATCGGATGAACCGCGAACAACTGGGTAGCGAGAGTGTGACTTCTCTGAAGCGAGCGCAATCGCCTTGGCAATAGTGAGTGATCCATCAATGAAGTCGACCTCAGTGCGAGGAACCATCACTTCATGAACTTGGCGCTCAGATGCATTAAATACTTCTTCAACGATATCGCGCTCTTCATCGGTCAGCGCGGCATGTCCTGCAACGAGGTCGAGGAGCTCCTCTTCTGACATCTGTTCGCGCTGTTCCTTGGGATCAATTCCAAAGATACGAACTACCTGATCTGTCGACTTAGATAAGAGCCAGATGATGGGGCGAAATGCCATCGCGATGTAATCAACGATTGCTGCAGACCATAGAGCGATCGTCTCTGTGCGAAAGAGAGCGAGGCGCTTAGGAACGAGTTCTCCAAGTACGAGTGATACATATGCAATCACAATGGTGACAGTTACCAATGAGATGGTATTTGCGGATTTCTCCGAGATGCCTTTATCTATCAACCACGGAATAAAGTGCACGCCTAACTTCTCTGCGCCAAGGGCTGCTGAGAGGAATCCACAGAATGTGACTCCGACCTGCGCAGCGGCGAGAAGTCGGTTCGGGTTGGAGGCGAGCTTTGCTACTCGGGCGCCACGTTTTCCACGCATCGCCATCTGCTTGACCTGGCTCTCGCGAAGTGAGATCTGGGCAATTTCAGCGGCTACGAAGAGGCCAGCTACAACAATAAGGGCGAGAACGATCAGAATTGCAGAGAGGAGCGTTCCACTCGGGTGACTGTCCATAGTGCGAGAAGTGTAGCGAGCCTCTTCCGCGTAGGTCTACGCAGAGATAGCCTTGCCCTGTTAGCCAACCGGCTAGCGCCTTACCCTCGGACCGTCGGGCACGTACCTGCCCGGATAAGGAAGAAGAAAAAATGGCATCAGTAGTATTTGAAAATGCTTCACGCATCTACCCAGGGACAACATCTCCTGCTGTAGATAAGCTCAACCTCACGGTGGCAGATGGCGAGTTCCTCGTCCTCGTTGGCCCATCAGGTTGCGGTAAGTCAACATCACTTCGTATGTTGGCAGGACTTGAAGAGATCGATGGTGGACGTATCCTCATCGGCGATCGCGATGTAACAAATGTTGCTCCAAAGGATCGCGATATCGCAATGGTCTTCCAGTCATACGCGTTGTACCCACACATGACAGTTGCTGAGAACATGGGCTTCGCGCTCAAGATCGCTGGCATCGATAAGGCAGAGCGCGATAAGCGCGTTCGCGAAGCGGCAAAGCTTCTCGACCTTGAGCTCTACTTAGAGCGTAAGCCAAAGGCTCTCTCAGGTGGTCAGCGTCAGCGCGTCGCAATGGGTCGTGCGATTGTTCGCGAACCACAGGTATTCCTTATGGATGAGCCACTCTCAAACCTTGATGCAAAGCTTCGCGTTGCAACTCGTACACAGATCGCAGCGCTTCAGCGCCGCCTCGGAATCACAACAGTTTATGTAACTCACGACCAGGTTGAAGCTATGACTATGGGCGATCGCGTTGCAGTTCTTAAGGATGGCCTCCTTCAGCAGGTAGATACACCTCGCAACCTTTACGACAAGCCAGCAAATGCATTCGTTGCAGGCTTTATTGGCTCTCCTGCGATGAACCTACTGACAGCTCCTGTCTCAGGTGGCAAGGCTCAGATGGGTGACCTCAACATTGATGTTCCTGCATCAGCTGGTTCATCTGTCATCGTCGGAATCCGTCCAGAAGGATGGGCTCCAGCTTCTACTGGCTTCCACGTTCTCGTAGAAGTTGTTGAAGAGCTTGGCTCAGATGCATTCGTCTATGGACGTCCAGCTGATTCAAATGTTCAGTTCGCTAGCTCAACAGATGAAGGCGCCCAGGTAATTGTTCGCTGGGATCCAAAGAACCCACCAAAGGCTGGCGACACAATCACTGTTGCTAACGTTCCAAATGCTGTTCATCTCTTCGATGCAACAACAGGTGCACGTATTAACTAATTAGTAGTTAATAAGAAAGGCCCCGTCGATAATTCGGCGGGGCCTTTCTTATTCTCCGATTGTGTCGGAGAAAGCCCAAAGGTCGTAATCGTCGAGATTGATAGTTGTGAACCCTTTAGCTTCTAGAGCTGACACTAACTGCGCGCGATGTTCAGTTGCGTGATGCACCGCTTGCGAAATAACTGTAGAACGAGCACGCGTGATGATCTCGCCCTCCCATTCGCGATAGACAACACCTTCCGGGCTCTGCGCATGAGATAAAAGCGCCGCATCAGCTCTTGCTGCGCGTGCAATTAGGATTGGCATACCTTTCATAGTTGCAGGTGGAATTTCTGTCTCATCAAGAATTGCCTGCCAAGAATTATTCTCTTCTTCTGTAAATGATGAGCGATCGAGCAATCTCCACCCATACCAAGTCGCAGAGCTTGTAATGTGGCGCATGATTTCACGTGCAGTCCACTCAGGGTTGACCGCGTATGCATCGAGCGCTTCATCTGGAAGTTCGGCTACCTTTGAAAAAATCTCTTGATTAGCCCAGGCCATATGCTTCAGTAATTTCGCTGCATCCATGGAGCGAGCCTAAACCTTTTACTGAATTTCTAGAACCCCGCGCAGTACGTGAACTTTTCCGGCGCCGACCGCTTTCCAACCGTCTTCAAAGATCAGCGCAGTGTTCTCGTCGATACCTACAAGTGTTGTATCTGCACCACCTCGCGCGATGAAGGATGCAACGCGATCAGGCAACCAGCCAAGCATCTTGTCATAGTG
>CANGLK010000049.1 GCA_947454735.1 Candidatus Nanopelagicaceae bacterium | reverse complement strand
TGAGTCATCGTTCTGCATATCTCCAAAGGTGTCGAGGCCATACTTTAATTCCACAGTTCGCTCACTAGTTTGATATCTGCGCTACAGGTAGGCAATTTGTAGCCGATAAAATTGGTGTTCTGCTCATCAATTGTGCGAGCTGCATCCATCACAAAGCCATCCCACTCAAAGCTAGTGGTGGTGTGTGCATCCTCTAGTAGCGTCATGTCATAACCGAACTCGAGAGCCGACATAGATGTGTGGCGAACGCAATTGTTAGTCTCAGCTCCGCAGATATAGAGATGGCTGATCTTGAGCTCTGCGAGCACCTCTTCAAAATTTGTCTCTACAAATGTGCTGCGAAACTTCTTCTCGATGATGGGTTCACCAGGAAGGGGTACGAGCTCAGGAACGATCTGCCATCCATCTGTATTCAGTGGCAGATCTTCTGCTGAGTGACGAACCCAAATCACTGGAATCGATGCAGCGCGAGCTTTTCGCACAGCTTCGGCCATATTGGCAACTTTGGTATCTCTCTCAAATGCATCTTTAACAACATTGACCTGTACATCGATGACGATGAGTGCTGATCCGCCGCGTTCGCTCTTATTAATAGCCATGTGCTTACTTTAGCTCCCGTTTCGCAAGTAATCGATTATCGCTTGATGATCCTTCAGTAGGCCCTTGTACTCGATTGTTTCAGGTGAGAAGCTGGCAAGGGTTTCAGCAAAGAGAGTGGCCGATTCAGTATCGCTCTTAATCCAGGCAAGGGGTTCTGCGCGATTTCGAATAGTGAAGAAGAGAAAATCTCCAGAGCGCGAGCGAGTAAGTGTCTGGCGCTCTGTCCGCCACCAATAATCCGCAGGACTCGCGACTTCGTGAATCGAGGCGGGCTGATGCAAATCTTTAGTGCTGTGAAGTGACCAATTCTTCCGCCATACAGGGCGATCGGCTGTGATCTTGTCGAAGGTAGCTGTCATATATGGAGCAAGCGCGCTCTGATATCCAGGGACCGGGGTGTGAACGGCATCCATTCCCTTACCTAATTTCTCAGATAGCTTCCAGCGAGAAGGAAAGAGCACAGCCCCTGCAACAATCTTCCATTCACTCTCTTCACGTGAGAGAAGAACGAGATCTTCACCAATAATCGTCGCTACCTGTAAGAGGCGATCAGGTGCATCCGTATCAGCTACTGCACCGGTTGTCTTATGAGTGAACTTCGACCCTTTGAAGGAATAATTTCCACTATGAAACCTCTTAAGGTTCTCTGCCACCCGTTCAACTAATTCAGAGATAGGTAATTCATAACCAGGGAGCTCTTGATAGACAACTTCGCGTGCGCTGGCAGAGAGTTCAACGCGCTCTAGGATCTGGGCATGAAGGTCATCGCCATCTTCTAGCCACGACGTTTCATCGAGTGAACGCAGCCCCATGTTGAGGCGAAATGGCTTGCCATCACTAGGCGGGGGATAGATGAAGGTCGAAGCCATAGCCAGAAGTATTGCCCAACTCACTTAGGCAGGGGTGGCTTTCGAGTTGTGAGCCTGACTAGGACGGTGCTACGCTATTTACGCAACACAAATGTTGCGTAAATCGAAGGGCTAGGCGATGCTGGCGAATTTCTTGATTGGTCTTCGTGAAGGTCTCGAGGCTGCACTTGTGGTCGGAATTCTCATCGCATACCTGAAGAAGATCGGCCAAGGCGCACGTACGCGCTATATCTGGTGGGGTGTCTGGAGCGCGATTGCTTTAGCAAGCGCTATCGCAGCCTTCTTTACTATCTCCTCTTTCAAACTTCATGGAAAAGCAGAACCATTTATTTCCGGTCTACTTTCATTTATTGCAGCGGCTTTGATTACATGGATGATTATTTGGCTTGCGAAGAAGGCCCGCTTTATGAAGGCCGAGCTTGAAGGCGCCCTTGATCGCGCAGTCGCAACAGGCGTGGGTTCACTCTTCCTCCTTGCCTTTGTATCTGTTGGAAGAGAAGGTCTAGAGACTGCCATTTTTATTTGGAACGGTGCGCTCGCAACTGGTGGGTCAAAGTCTGTCGTCTACGGAACCATCCTTGGCCTACTCGTCGCCTCTGTTCTCGGGTGGTTGCTCTACTTAGGTTCGCTACGAATTAATCTTCAAAAATTTTTCCGATACAGCGGAGCAGCGCTCATCTTTGTTGCGGCAGGAATGTTCTCTTACGGAATTGCTGAATGGCAAGAAATTGGAATTCTTCCTGGTGACTCAATGAAGCTTTACGATATCTCCGGAGTAATAAGCGCAGATGGACTTCTTGGTTCAATCCTCAAAGGAGCGCTGAACTTTACGCCGACCCCAACGGTGCTTCAGAGCGCTGGATGGATTCTTTACTTCCTTCCAATCGCCTATCTCTTCTTTAAGAAGCCTAAGAAGGTTGTTGCGAAAGCCTAACCTTCTATGGCGCTAGCAAATTGGCTGGCATAGAGATTGAAGTAAAAGCCTTTTCTATTCATTAACTCTTCGTGATTTCCTTGCTCAATAATCTTTCCTTGGTCCATCACCAAGATCGTGTCAGCATCGCGAATCGTTGAGAGTCGGTGAGCAATTACGAAACTAGTTCTGCCTCTACGTAAGTTCGCCATCGCTTTCTGTACAAGAATCTCAGTACGAGTATCTACCGAAGAAGTAGCTTCATCCAGAATTAAAATTGCGGGATCTGCCATAAAAGCACGAGCGATTGTGATTAATTGGCGTTCACCATTCGATACTGTCGAATTATCATCAGTTAACAGTGAGTCGTAGCCATCTGGAAGGGCCCTGACGAAGTGGTCGATACTTGCTGCAGTAGCGGCATCGATAACCTTTTGATCGGAAGGATCAGGGCTACCAAAAGCGATGTTCTCTCGCATTGAACCAGCGAAGAGCCAGGTATCTTGCAAGACCATTCCAAATTGTCGGCGGAGATCATCTCTTGTGAAATCACGGATATCTACCCCATCGAGAAGGATGCGACCTTCATTGACTTCGTAGAAGCGCATAATGAGGTTTACAAGCGTTGTCTTTCCAGCACCCGTTGGGCCCACGATAGCTACAGTCTCACCTTGTTTGACTGTGAGATTCAGATTTTCAATGAGAGGTTTATCAGCTGTGTAACTAAAGGTGACATTTTCAAATGTGACTTCGCCGATGGCTCTATTGATTGAAGTGGGCGTGACTGTATCTGACTCTTCCTCTGCTGCATCAAGAAGTTCGAAGAGGCGCTCTGCAGATGCAACTCCTGATTGAACGGTATTCATTAATCCGGCAATCTGCGCCAACGGCATTCCAAAAGATCGAGAGTATTGAATGAAAGCTTGTACATCACCGAGAGACATGGTTCCGGTAGCAACTCGATATCCTCCAAGTACTGCTATTCCAACGTAGATAAGATTTGAAATCAAAGTTGTAGTAGGCATGATGATGCTCGACATAAATTGTGCTTTAAAGCTTGAATCTCGGAGGTTGTCATTCAGATCTGAGAAATCTTTGATTGCCTGATCTCGGCGCCCAAATACCTTAACAAGCGAATGACCCGTATGCATCTCTTCTACATGCCCGTTGAGCTTTCCTGTCCAATCCCATTGTGCAATAAATTCACGTTGAGATCTCTTGGCGATTCGAACGGAGGCAAAGATGCTCAACGGAATCGCAATCAGAGAAATAAGTGCCAACTGCCAACTGATCCAGACCATCATTACGAGTACTGATAGAACAGTCAGTAGAGAGTTGAGAATCTGCGAGAGCCCCTGCTGCATTGAGTTTGAAATATTATCGATATCGTTTGTAACGCGGCTCAAAAGATCGCCACGGGATTGAGTATCGAAATAGCTCAGAGGGAGGCGGCCAATCTTCTCTTCAGCCAAGCGTCGTAACCTAAAGACGGATCTCTGGGTGACTCCAGCCATTAAATATGCTTGAACCCACATAATAAATGCGGAGATAATGTAGAGACCTAGGGCTAAGAGCAAGATCTTTCCAACAGCGCTGAAGTTGATACCTACCCCAGGTACGACAGAGCTCTTCTCGAGCATATCCGCCAATCGTCCTTCTCCTCGAGCGCGCATTGCAGCAACTGCCTGCGCCTTTGTAATGCCGGCAGGCATACGATGTCCGAGGAAACCGTTAAAAATGTAGTTAGTTGCGTGCCCAAGAATCTTCGGTCCAAAAGAGCTAATAACAACGGCGGTTGAGATCAGCGCAAGAACTAAAGAGAGAACTTTTCTTTCAGGACCAAGTTCATTGAGTAGGCGTTTGAGTGAGCCCTTAAAGTCCTTTGACTTTGCAGGCGGTGCGCCCATCATTCCCGCCATTGGGCCACCACGTGGAGCACCTCCACCTCCAGGTCGCATCGTGCTCATGATGCCTCCTCGGGGCTAAGTTGAGATAAGACAATCTCTCTATACGTCTCACAGCTCTCCATCAATTGGTGATGCTGGCCGATTCCGACAAGCTTTCCTTGATCTAGTACAAGGATCTGATCCGCTTCAAGGATGGTACTCACGCGCTGGGCGACAACAAGTAATGTGGAACCTACTGCAGAATTCTCAAGTGCTAACCGGAGATTTGCATCAGTCGTGAAATCAAGCGCTGAAAAACTATCATCTAAGATATAGATCTTCGGTTGTTTCACTACCGCGCGAGCAATCGCTAGTCGTTGGCGCTGCCCACCGGAGAAATTAGTTCCGCCTTGTGCGACATTTGCTTGAAGCTTATCTGGAAGTTCTTCGACAAATTCTTTCGCTTGAGCAATCTCGAGGGCAGTCCACATCTCTTCATCAGTCGCATCGCTCTTTCCATAACGCAAGTTGTCAGCGATTGTGCCGCCAAAGAGAAATGCACGTTGGGGGACAAGGCCAATATCCTTCCAGACTGATTCAAGTGATTGCCTCTTGATCGGCAAACCATCGAGAACAATCTCGCCTTCCGTGGCGTCAATAAAGCGTGGAATGAGGTTGATTAACGTTGATTTTCCGCTTCCAGTGCTTCCCACAATCGCTGTGAATTGTCCCGGTTGTGCAGTGAATGAAATTCCCGAGAGGACAGGATGCTCTGCGCCAGGGTATCTAAATTCAACATCATTAAACTCGATCACGCCGCTCCGATTAGTAGGAATTTCGGGAGCGAGAGGGTCAATTACAGATGACTCGGTCATCAAAACTTCTTGAATTCGATCAGCACTTGCTGCGGCACGCGGAATCATGAGTGACATCATCACTGCCATCATTACACTGGAGAGAATCTGCATAATGTAGGCAAGAAAGGCGGTGAGATTTCCAATTGGCATTTCACCTGTATCAACAAGTTTTCCACCAAACCAAATTACGGAAACGCTGGTGAGGTTGAGAATGAGCATCAAAACTGGAAACATCACCGCAAATGTTCTAGTAACACTTAGCGATGTGTTCATGAGATCAGTACTGGCTTCAGCAAATCGCGCCTCTTCGTAATCAGTCTTCACAAAGGCGCGAATCACACGGACGCCGCTGATTTGTTCTCGCAGTACAAGGTTGATTCGATCAATCTTTATCTGCATGACTCGAAAAAGCGGAACAATCCGACGAAGCAGCAGCCAAATCAGTAGAGACATGATTGGAATGGTGACTAGGAGAAGTAGCGAGAGTTTTGCATCAGTGCGGATTGCCATAATTGAGGCACCAATGCCGGTAATGGGTGCGCTGAGCATCATGGTCAAACCCATAAAGAGAACCATCTGGACTTGCTGCACGTCGTTGGTATTTCGTGTGATGAGCGATGGCGCACCAAACTTTCCCAATTCGCGGGTTGAGAATCTTTCGACCGATTCGAAGACAGCTTTTCTCAGATCAGCTCCAAAAGCCATAGAGGCCTTGGAACTTAAGTAGCCGAGCAATATCGAAGAGCCCATGACAAGGGCCGATACCGCAAGCATGACGAGTCCGGTCTTCCAGATGTAGGTGATGTCGCCCTTTGCTACGCCATTATTAATGAGGTCGGCGTTAAGGCTTGGGAGGTAGAGACTTGCAATTGATTGCACCAAGAGAAGAAGAGAAATCCAGATAACAAGGGCGCGATATGGCCGCAGGTAATTCATAAGCAGCCGAGTAAGCATGCCTATTTATAGCAGTATTACCTGTGGATGACCTATGTTATTTATTACACTCTCTCGGAAGTGAGGCGGTGCTTAGTTTCGATCCTCTGACCAAAGTAAGAGGATCCGATAATCATCGCAGCACCTATAAAGCCAAGTAGAGCAAGACTCTCACCACCGAGTGAAATACCTACGATGACAGCCCAGACTGGTTCTGTGCCGAGCAACAAGCTGGCGCGAGATGATGACGTTCTGCGGATTGCCCAGAGAGTGACTAAGAATGCGAAGGCGCCGCAGAGCAAACTTAAGAATGCAAGATCAAGCCAAAGGCCGGTATCGAATGAGGTTACTGCGTTCTTAATGCCAGCGAATGAAAATACGGAGTAGATCACTGCGCAGGTAAGGCTCTGCAATAAAGTAATGGTTACTGAGCTATAGCTCTTCGCCTTAGTCAGGTGCCCCATTGCGGTGACATGAAGTGCGCGAAAGAGAGCTGCCGCAAGCATCAACCAGTCTCCGAGGCCAGGGGCTGCAAATCCTTTATCTGAAACCAAGAGCGCTACTCCAACAACAGCAACAACTGTTGCGACGAAGAATGGACGAGGTAGCCAATTCTTTGCAGCAATCGATTCAAAGATAGGAGTGAAGATAATCGCAAGGCTGATGATCAACCCAGCATTTGTTGCTGAAGTTTTAGAGACGCCAGTTGTTTCGCAGAAAAGAATCAGCCCTTGTGAAGTTCCAAGGCCGATACCAAGTAATACCTCAGGGCGAGTAAAGCGGTCCCGTTTAATCGACCAGATGAGTGCCATCGCAAGAGATGTAGAGATAAATCGAAGACTTAAGACAGTGAGGACCGGAGCATGCTCCGTTAATGTTTTAGCGGAGAGATAACTTGCGCCCCAGAGAGCTGCAACAACGATGAGGGCGATATCGACCTCGCGGGCCCTCATTTTCGCTGTAAAAGACATCTGCGCACCATACTCGAGTTACCGAGAATGGTGCGCAGATTTAACTGTCAGCTTTGCTTACGCGAAATCGAAGCGATCTGCGTTCATCACCTTTACCCATGCCGCTACGAAGTCCTTAACAAACTTCTCGCGATTATCATCCTGGGCGTATACCTCAGAGTATGAGCGCAAGATGGAGTTCGATCCGAAGACGAGGTCTGCGCGAGTAGCGGTGAACTTCACTTCACCTGTTGTGCGGTTGCGCAGGTTGTAGAGGTTTTCACCTGCCGGCTCCCAGACATATGTCATATCTGTGAGGTTGATGAAGAAGTCATTGGTGAGTGCGCCAACGCGATCTGTAAAGACACCGTGCTTGCTTCCTCCGAAATTGGCTCCCAGAACACGTAGACCGCCGAGAAGTACTGTCATCTCAGGTGCGGTCAATCGCATCAATTGTGCGCGATCGAGCAAAAGCTCTTCAGGGCTGACTATGTAATTCTCCTTCTGGTAATTACGGAAGCCATCATGAATTGGCTCAAGTGGAGCAAATGAGAGTTCATCTGTCTGCTCAGATGTTGCATCTCCTCGTCCTGGTGCAAATGGAACTGTGATTGATACGCCAGCTTCCTTTGCCGCCTTCTCAACACCAACGCCACCTGCAAGAACAATGACGTCGGCGATTGATGCACCTGTTGATTGAGCGATTGGCTCGAGAGTTGAGAGGACGCGTGCCAAACGAGTCGGCTCATTTCCTTCCCAATTCTTCTGAGGCTCTAGGCGGATACGTGCGCCATTGGCACCACCGCGCTTATCTGAACCACGGAATGTTCGAGCAGAATCCCATGCAGTTG
>CANGLK010000048.1 GCA_947454735.1 Candidatus Nanopelagicaceae bacterium | reverse complement strand
ATGCAATTTATTGATGATGCAGAATTTCAATTAGCGATCGATCTCGATGGCGGTGGGCGTATTGCCTCCTTGAAGTGGAAAGAGCTTGAATTTACAGTTCCCTTCCGCGGACAAGTTCACACCTATGGTTGGTATGCAATGGCGCCATGGGCCGGTCGGATAAAAGATGGCCTCATCAAATCCCCAAATGGTTCTGAGTTTCAGCTGCCAACGCAGCTTGATCCACCAAACGCCTTGCATGGCTTTGGCCTGACTTCTTCATGGCAAGAAATCGGCCCTGGACGCTCTTTGTTGCACCTGCCAAAGCCATACGGCGGAGCAACTGTCGAGCAGACAATTGAAGTTCTCGACGATGCAATCCGCTGGTCACTTGAATACGATGCCAATGGTTGCGATCTGCCTGTATGGCTTGGACAGCATCCATGGTTCGCACGTGATCTCGGCGTTGGTGGATCCGCAGAGATTGAATTTCATCCAGGCAAAATGTTAAAGCGCGTAGATAGTCTGCCAACTGGAGAGATAATTTCGCCAACCCCAGAACCTTGGGACGATGCGTTTACAGAAGTGCGCGGAACACCAGCTGTAGTTTATGAAGGCGTTTGCCGCATCGATATCGAATCAGATGCGCCTTGGTGGGTTGTCTATACAGAAGATCCAGATGGAATCTGTATTGAGCCACAGACTGCGCCACCTGATGCTGCCAATTTAGGAATTACCGGCGATCACTATCTCGAGGCGCTCTACACCTTTACAGATATCTCTACAGATTACGAAGGCGAGTAACCTTTAAGAGAGAACGTCTTTAGTGGTGAAGCGGCTATAGGCGGCAGAACCAAAGATGACAATGTAAGAGATCTGCAACAAGGAATTCATTGCAAATGAGTGAAAGTCCATTGGTGCGCGCAGCAAATCTGCAAAGCCCAACCAGTTATAGGTCAGCAGGTATGGATGAATGACTTCAAGCTGCGGCAGCGTTGCAAGAATCTGTGAAACAGTTGAGACAACCACTGTCGCAGCCATTGCACCGACTGGAATCACTGTCAGCGTTGAGATAAATAGCCCAACAGCTGATAGACCCATCAATGAAATAGTGACGTATGCAGCGACTAGTGCAATGCGCAGTAGCGCTGCCGGTATTGAAATCACATCACCAGATAACAAAGTCACGGGCCCGACTGGAAAGAGAATGAGTCCAACAATAATTCCGGTAATCATTAGCGTTGCAGTCGCGGCAATTGCGAAGACAGATGCTCCAATGAATTTAACAACTAAGAGCCGTACACGACTGACAGGTGCAACCAGCAAGTAACGCAGAGTTCCTGTGCTCGCCTCTCCTGCAATGGTGTCACCGGCAACGACACCGATAGTTAGCGGCAAGAAGAGGGGGATCGCCAGAATCATCGCGGTGAAGCCGACGAAGAGTCCGTTCTGGCTGACTCGATCAAGGAAGGGCGGACCCTCTCCTGGCGGGATTGTTGAGCCTGAAAGCTGGACGGCGATAGCGAGAAAGATAGGAATACAGGCGATTGTGGCGAGCATCGCCCAGGTGCGGCGGCGGCGGAAGAGGACCGAGAGCTCGGATCGAACGAGCGTGGCAAAGCCCTGCAAAAAGTTAACGCGCGACATCGAAACCTTCTCCCGTGAGCGATACAAAACGCTCTTCTAGCTTCGGTGCCTCTAATGTGAATCCTTGAATCTTCACGCCTGCTCTTACCAAAGCATCAACGATTGTCTCTGGTGCAATGAAGTTATATGTGACATTTGCCTTGATGGCGCCACCTTCATTGCGAGCCTCGATATCGAGTGAATTAAGCGTTGCAATTGCCTTATCAATATCTGGTGTGCGGAGATTGAGGTTGAGAATCTCGCTAAAAGATAACTCTTCAATTGAACCTTGCGCGACAATCTTTCCTGCGCTCATCACTGCAAGATGTGAACAAATCTGTTCAATCTCTAGAAGTAAGTGGCTAGAGATGAAGATGGTGATTCCTTGCGATGCAAGATCGCGAATCAAAGTGCGCACCTCTCGTGTACCTTGCGGATCGAGACCATTGGTGGGTTCATCGAGAATCAAAAGTTCACGTGGTTGCAAGAGCGCATTGGCGATACCAAGACGCTGCTTCATACCGAGCGAATATGCATGCACCTTCTTCTCGCGTGCTGCAGTCAGACCAACGCGTGCAAGTGCGCTCTCTATTCGTGCCGTTCGTGTCTTTGGATCAGCGCTGCTATCTGCGCTATCAAAGCGCGCCAAGTTATCTCGACCTGAAAGGTATGGATAGAAGGCAGGGCCTTCCACGAGCGCGCCTACATGTGGAAGCGCATCCCTTAACTCAAAAGGAATTGATTTATTCAGGAGAAAGATTGATCCAGAGGTAGCTTCAGCAAGACCTAGCAACATACGAATAGTGGTTGTCTTTCCTGAACCGTTGGGTCCAAGAAATCCAAAGATTGCTCCACGTGGCACTCGTAGGTCGATTGAATCAACTGCGTTATGCGAACCGAAACTCTTAGTTAACCCTTGAGTTTGGATTGCATATTTACTCTGCGGCAACTTCCAACAATCGTGCAACAGTCACAGAACCGGCATAAACATCACCGTTATCTGCGAAGAAGATATTCATCAACGCTGATGTAAAGACTCGGCCGCCTGAAACTGGCTTTGTAAACTCCTTGTAGAGGTTGTTATTGACCTGTAATAGGCGAAGTTCTGCTGGAACCTGCGCTGCTGGAATGACAGCAACTGCGCCCCAACCTTGTGCTGCAAGGTCCTCAAGCTGCTTACGTGCTTCGCCTTCACTTGGCGCCTTTGGTGCCTTTGCAATTTCGCGCAATATATCTGCCTTAGTTGGCGCTACAACTTCCTTAATGCGTGTGCCGGCAGGAGGTGTGAAGTTAAAGTTTGAAGCAGCTGGCTTTGTAAAGGTAATTGTCTCGAAGGCAACTTCAAATGCTGGAGTCGATTGGCCAACTGCCATTACTCGAGCTGCGAGTGGCAAACCTGTAGCTGCATCAATTGAAAGTGTTGCTGATGCAACCAATGACTGGCTTCCCTTAGGTGTAATTGTGATCTGGTATGCACCGCGATCAGCAATCTTGGCATCTGATGCAACGGTGATTGTTGAGTACTTACCTGCCTCATTCAAAACATATTCAGCAACAGCTGCAGGTGATGTGTAATCAAAAGGCAACTTGCCACTGTTCCTACTAAAAAGTGAACGAGCCTCTGATTCGGCCTGAGCAACTTCTGCCTCGCTCACAACAGAGTGCTGTGCAAGTGACTTGCCTGCATCGTATGACCACAACTGATTGCCGTTACGGATGTAATCGCGCTCTGACAAAAGATCCAAGACCTGAAGACGCGCCTTATCAACACCATCGACATAGATATTTGCAGTGTGTGTTCCGGCAAAGAATTCGAGCGCTAGTGCAAGCTCGCCCTGCGCACTTGCCTTTGGCAAGAAATCACTCATCTCCTTAGGCATGCGCTTTGCAGCCTCATCAATCATTGACTGTGAAATATCAGGAACGATATTCATCGGAGGCAGACCCATGCTCGCCTTCTTGACGATGCGACCTGAGAAAGCGATATCTGGATTTGTATTAATCATCTGCAGAATCTGCGATGCGCTCTTATCTGGCAAGTCGATTGAAGCGTTCGCTTGTACTGAGAAACCAAGAACTGAACCAGCAACAATTACTGGAGCAAGAACTGCAGGGATCCAACGACGATTACGTGACATCTTTAGCGCCTCTTTCAAAGGTCTTTCGGAAGGGTCTTTCGAAACGTTATTTGGTAAAGGGTAGGTCGGCTCTTCAAAGGGCTCTACTTGAAATAGCCCTTTAGGATGTGGGTTATGGCACATTTTCAGCGCGCCCTCTATATTCCCTTTGATCACCTCAATAAAGAGTATGGCGTCCTAAAGGGCGCTGATAAGAAGAGCGATCTCATCGTTCTCGTAGAGAGCCAATCGATGATCAGTGGCGCTGATTGGCATCCTGAACGTCTATTTTTCCTCATCTCTTCAGCGCGTCACTTTGCAGCCGAACTTCGCGCAGATGGTTTTGAGGTTCGTTACTTTAAAGCAAGAAACACCGTTGCAGGGCTGCAAGAGATCAAGAAGGAATTTCCTTCTATTACCTTCCATGCCGCAGATCAATCTTCTTATCGTCTATCTCGTTCGTTGAGTGAGTTCGGTGTTGAAACAGTTGAAAATGATTTCTTCTTAACTCCTCGCAATCTCTTCACCTCGTGGGCTGGTTCTCAGAAGTCATATCTAATGGAGAACTTCTATCGCAAGCAACGCGTGCGCCTCAATGTATTGATGGAGGGCGATGCGCCAATCGGCGGTCAGTGGAATTACGATAAAGATAATCGTCTGCCACCACCGAAGAATTACATCTGGCCCGCCTACCTCGAGCATAACCGCGATGAGATAGATCTTGAGGTTGCGGCCGAGTTAGAGATGCAACCAACGAAGACTTGGGCCACAACTCGTGCCGGTGCACTGGCGCAGTTGAAATATTTTATTAAGAACCACTTTGAGAAGTTTGGTCCATATGAAGATGCGATGGCACTCGATAGCTGGGCGCTACACCATTCACTTTTAAGTCCCTATCTCAACAATGGACTCTTACATGCTTCCGAAGTAATAGATGCTGCATGTAAGAGCTTCTATAAAGGCGCTGTACCAATCGAATCGGCAGAGGCATTTGTCCGTCAGATCATCGGTTGGCGCGAATACATCAACGGTATGTATTGGTTCTTAGGCGAGGATTACCGAAATAACAATCAACTCGGCGCTAATCGCGATCTATTGCCACTCTTTACAGATCCTTCAAAGACTTCCATGAACTGTATGAAATCAATTGTGCAAGATATTAAGGATCGCTCGTGGGTCCATCATATTCCTCGCTTAATGGTCCTGAGCAATCTCGCACTCATTACCGGAAGCAACCCCCAGCAATTCCTCGATTGGATGCGCCGAGAATTTATCGATGCCGCAGATTGGGTGATGGTCCCCAATGTCATCGGTATGGCAGTCCATGCAGATGGTGGCCAATTAATGAGTAAGCCATATGCGGCAGGCGGCGCCTATATCTCTCGCATGAGTAATTACTGCAAGGGATGCAGCTACAACCCCAAGTTGCGAGTCGGCGACGATGCCTGCCCATTCACAACCTTGTATTGGGATTTCCTCGACCGCCATAAAGAGACCTTTGTGAAGAACCACCGCATGAGCCAACAGGTCAATGGGTTGAAGCGATTATCTGATCTCGATGAATTAAAACACAGGGCGCAAGAAGTCCTCAGCGGTTTAGAAAAAGGCGAGATTTAATTAGAATCTGCGCCATGACAACAGTTATTCGTCCGATGCGCATCGCAGAGCTAATGAAGATTGAAGAGCAACGCTTTCTCGATCTCCATAAAGAATCCACCGCAGCATTTCACCGATCATCAAAGGTGATGCATGAAGGTGTACCGATGTCATGGATGGCTAAGTGGCCAGGTGCACATCCTGTATTTGTAAAGGAAGCTAAAGGCGCACACTTCTCAGACCTCGATGGCCATGATTACATTGACTTCTGTCTCGGTGATACCGGTTCAATGACAGGCCACTCACCAGCTGCAACAGTTTCTGCAGTCAAAGCTCAGATCGATAAGGGCATCACTGCGATGTTGCCATCAGAGAACGCTGCAATTGTGAGTGATTTACTGCGTGAGCGCTTTGGTTTGCCGCTCTGGCAATTTACGGTCTCAGCAACTGATGCCAATCGCCACGTTATTCGCTATGCGCGCATGATTACAGGGCGCAGCAAGATCGTTGTAATCGACCGCTGCTATCACGGCTCTGTCGATGAAACTTTTGCAAGCCTTGATGATGCAGGTTTCACCATTAAACGTGAAGGAAATATCGGAGCGCCCGTTGATCTCGATGTCACAACTCGAGTTGTTGAATTCAATGATCTTGCTGCGATGGAGAGAGCACTCGCACATGGTGACGTTGCCGCAATCTTGATGGAACCTGCGATGACCAATATCGGAATCGTTCTACCAGTTGATGGTTACCTCAGGGGGGTTGAAGAGCTGTGTAAGAAGTACGGCACTCTTCTGATCATCGATGAGACCCACACCATCTCAGTCGGTCCTGGTGGAATGACGAAGCAGCTCGGCCTCAAGCCAGATTTCTTCACCATCGGTAAGGCACTTGCTGCAGGTATCCCGGTTGGAACATTTGGAATGACTCAAGACGTTGCTGATGCAATCAAGAAGTACGTCGAGATCGAGAAGATCGATACCGGCGGCATCGGCGGAACTCTCGCCGGAAATATCTTGGCACTTGCTGCAATGCGCGCAACACTCACCGACGTCCTCACCGAAGCTAACTTTGCAAAGATGATTGAGCTCGGAGATCGCTGGTCAGATGGTGTCGATGCTGCAATTAAGGAGTTTGACCTTGATTGGCATTGCAATCGCTTAGGTGCACGTGGTGAATACATCTTTAAAGGCAAGGCTCCTCGTACAGGTAAGGAGGCAGCTGATTCAGGGTACTTCGCACTTGAGCAATACATTCACCTGCGCCTACTCAACGATGGGTTCTTATTAACGCCATTCCACAACATGGCGCTGATGTGTCCTGATACGACAGCTGCTGATGTAGATGCACACACTGCAGCTTTTCGTGCAATGTGCGCTGAACTCGTTGCTTAATTAAATCCCAGTGATTTGTAGAGGCCGATACCGGCTTCATTATCTTCATCGACGTACAGGATCGCAGTCTTTAAATGCTTTTCACGGAGGTAGATAAGTCCCTCGGTGCATACCGCTTTGCCAATACCTTGATTGGCGAAATCTGGATCTACGCCGATGACATATAGCTCACCGACTGGATCGACATTTACAAAGTCATTGTGGATCTTGGTCCAGCAGAAGCCAACAATGATTCCGTTATTGACGCAGAGGAAGAAGCCAGTGGGATCAAACCACGGCTCGCGCATTCGATTCTCTAAGTCAGCAAGCGCCCAATTACCTTGGTCGGGATGTACTCGAAAGATCTTATTGTTGAGATCAAGCCACGCTTCGCAGTGAATCTCTGGGTCAAAGGCGATGAATTGATAAGAGTGAGAAATATGTTCGATTTGCTGCTCTAGGGAGCGAGTAAGTTTAAGAATCTTGCGCATGGTGGTTACACCAATTCAGATGCAGCTTCACGCCCAGGTTGCTGGACTGTAAAGCGATAACCCACATTGCGAACTGTGCCAATGATGGATTCAAATTCGGGACCTAGCTTTGAACGTAAACGACGGATATGAACATCTACCGTGCGAGTACCACCGAAGTAGTCATAGCCCCAGATCTCTTGCAATAACTGTGCGCGAGTAAAGACGCGACCTGGATGTTGCGCCAAGAACTTCAGTAGCTCAAACTCTTTGAAAGTTAAGTCGAGTGACGTTCCACGAATCTTTGCAGTGTATGTAGCCTCATCAATGACAACATCACCTTGGCGAATCTCAGTAGATGCACCCTCTGCGGCAATGCGTGCATATTCAATTGCATCAACAGCTAGACGAATACGTGCATCAACTTCTGCAGGTCCAGCAGAATCGAGAATTACATCGTTGATCTGCCAATCAGCGTTGATTGCTGTGAGCCCACCTTCGGTGGTGATAGCGATGATTGGTTGTTCAATTCCAGTTGTGTGCATCAACTTTGTCAGTGACTTCGCTGCTGGAAATTCTTTACGCGCATCGACAAAGATCAGATCCATCACTGGTGCATCAACGAGAACTGATGCTTCAAGGGGAAGAACTTTGATCTGGTGCGATAAGAGGCCGAGCGCTGGCAGAACTTCTGCGCTTGCGCCCTGGGTATTTGT
>CANGLK010000047.1 GCA_947454735.1 Candidatus Nanopelagicaceae bacterium | reverse complement strand
GCAGCTCGTCAGGCTGAAATCACCCAAGAGATCAGTGAAATTGTGGGCGGCGCAGATGCGTTGGCCTCAGCTAGTGCAGGGAGTGAATAATGACCAGTAAAGGCCGCGTAGCCCGAGTTATCGGACCGGTTGTAGACATCGAGTTCCCAGCGGACTCAATGCCATCAATCTTCAACGCGCTCCATGTCGAGACAACGATGAGCGGTACAACACGTACCTTGACTCTTGAAGTTGCTCAACACATCGGAGACAACCTTGTCCGCGCAATCTCAATGCAGCCAACAGACGGTATGGTCCGTGGCGCAGAGGTAAGCGATACAGGTGCACCAATCTCTGTACCAGTCGGTGATGTAACAAAGGGTCACGTCTTCAACACTCTCGGAGAGTCACTCGATGTTCCAACATCTTCATTGGATATCAAGGAGCGTTGGCCAATCCACCGCAATGCACCAGCATTTGATCAGCTTGAATCAAAGACAGAGATGTTCGAGACAGGTATCAAGGTTATTGACCTTCTCACTCCTTATGTAAAGGGTGGAAAGATCGGTCTCTTCGGTGGTGCAGGTGTAGGTAAGACTGTTCTTATCCAGGAGATGATTTATCGCGTAGCTGAAAACTTCGGTGGTGTATCTGTATTCGCCGGTGTTGGTGAGCGTACTCGTGAAGGTAACGACTTGTTCCTCGAAATGACAGAGACTGGCGTTATCAATAAGACAGCCTTGGTCTTCGGTCAGATGGATGAACCACCTGGAACGCGCCTTCGCGTTGCTCTCTCAGCGCTGACTATGGCTGAGTACTTCCGCGATGTTCAGAAGCAGGACGTTCTCCTCTTCATCGATAACATCTTCCGCTTTACTCAGGCAGGTTCAGAGGTTTCAACACTTCTCGGACGTATGCCATCTGCTGTGGGTTACCAGCCAACACTTGCAGATGAAATGGGTCAGCTTCAGGAGCGCATCACATCAACACGTGGTCACTCAATTACATCGATGCAGGCAATTTACGTTCCTGCTGACGATATTACCGACCCAGCTCCACACACAACATTCGCCCACTTGGATGCGACAACTGTTCTCTCACGTCCGATCTCAGAGCTCGGTATCTACCCTGCTGTGGATCCACTTGACTCAACATCTCGTATCCTCGATCCACGCTACATCGGTGAGCGCCACTTCAAGGTTGCAAACCGTATTAAGCAGATCTTGCAGCGTTACAAGGATCTTCAGGACATCATCGCTATCTTGGGTATCGATGAGCTCTCAGAAGAAGATCGCATTCTCGTAGGACGTGCACGTCGTATCCAGCGCTTCTTGTCACAGAACACATTCGTGGCAAAGGTCTTTACAGGTATCGACGGTTCATACGTTCCAATCAACGACACAATCGATGCATTCGAAGCACTTGCAGATGGAAAGTACGATCACGTTCCAGAGCAGGCATTCTTCATGTGCGGTGGTCTCGACGATGTAGAGCGCAACGCAGCTGAATTGGCAAAGAAGTAACCATGAGCCTTAACGTCGCGCTGGTATCGCCAACTGAGCAGGTCTGGACAGGAGAGGCGAAGTTCGTTCTCGCACGTACAACTGGGGGCGACCTCGGCGTACTTCCTGGCCACACTCCGCTCTTCGGTGTTCTAGTCGATGGTCTTGTCAGCATTGAAGTTGCTGATGGCTCAAAGAAGGAGTTCAACGTTAAAGGTGGATTCCTATCAGTCAACAACGATCGCGTATCGATTCTGACTGAGTCTGTTGCTTAAATAGTTTCAATAGAAAAGCCCCGTCAGATAATCTGGCGGGGCTTTTCTTATCTATCCTTAATTCCTATGGAATACGTACTCGCAAGGTAAAGCCCTTTCCAGGGGTGCTTTCAATCTCTTTTCTACCACCGAGCTTTGAAACCCAAGAGTCGATGATGACAGTTCCCTTGCCGGAGCCAAGGTTCTTGGATCCCGGTCCATCATCTTTAATCTCAAGGTAGAGAGAACCCTGAGAGCTCTCTCTTACCGCAATCTCCACATGATTAGCTGGTCCATGCTTGATCGCATTGATGACGCCTTGTTCGATGATTCGGTAGATTCCAAGCTTTAACTCTTCATCAATGGATTCAATGTTCTCTGCGATGTTGATTATAAATTTTATCTCTGATTCATACTCGCGACAGAGGTTCTCACAACTACCAATAAGCCCTTCACCTGACAGGTTGGGACTTAATAACTGCGAAACCTCACGAACATCGATTGAACGGATGCCTTCAAGCTCTTGAATGACTGGTTGGATGCCAAGTTTTCCCTCATCGGAGAGCACGCCCGAAACTCTGGTCAATCGCGCGCCGGCCAACATCAATTTTGCCTGGATTCGATCGTGAAGAAGTTGCGCGGCATGAGAGCGGATTGCTTCATCTGATTCAATCAGCATGACGTAACGTTCTTTTAGCTCAACATTGAGCGCTGATGCCGAATCTAACTTCTGGCTCAAGACTTTGAGTCGATTGTGGGTGATGGCTACAAAGATCAGGGCAAAAACAAAGCGAGTAATTAACTCACCCATGAAGACACCTGACTTGAGGAAGTCCACGGTATTTACGTGCGGAAGTAAGAATTTCTTACTGCCTAGCTGAGCAAGAAATGTGATGAGCGAGGCAAGAAGCACCTCTAAGAGGTAGATCTTGAGGCTTTTCCTCTTGACGCCCCAAATAGCACGGAAGATCTTCAAGAGTAAATAGAGCGGCAACCCCATGATTGCGTAGATGAGTAAACCCGTGAAGAAGAACTTGATTCGTTCGATTCCGTATTCGTAGTCAAAAGTATAGGTTCGTAGACTCGATAAATTAAATACCAGGATTGTCAGGTAGATGAATCCTGGGCGGTAATCATAAGGACCCAAGAGATCCTTAAGCCTCTGCCATCTCTTGCTCATTAGATTGTCTTCACCAGTTGAAGGTATTTGAGGATGGCTAAAGTCTTGAGATCATCGCTCTCTTTTGCATCAGGGAGCAAAATGTCATAAGCGCGGGAGAGTTCTTTGCGGACATAGGCATAAGTGAGATCCAGACGAAGACTAATTTCTTGAACAGAAATTCCTTGTGCCAACAGAGAAATGATTGACCGCTGACGGGAAGTGAGTTCGTAATAAGGATTGAGATTGGGTTCATTGGCTTCTGAAGAAGAAGGGAAGAACTCTTCCCAGTTGCCTTTACCCACGGCGGTATCTTTGAGAATCTTTCCATAATCTGATGCGGACATCTCGCCGCTCTTTTCAAAGAACGACCAGCCATTGCGCATTGCAGGTGGGACTCGGTTAACCATCTTGCGGACGTTAAATTGTGAGTAGATGACAATGCCGATGTATTCGTTGATTTCACGGAGAGCGATGCCTAGTTCTATTCCGTTGAGGCCATCTGTATCTAGGCCAAAATCAATGAGAGCAACATCTGCCTTCTTGGCTACAGCTCGATTTAGGGCAGAGATTCCATCTGCGTATGTTCCGATGAGCTCGATACCAGGCTGATCCTTTAGCGACTCTTGTAAGAATTGGCGCAGAGCAGAGTCGTTTTCGACATAGATAACTCTCGTTGAATTCATATCTAATGATGTCACAGGGGAGCTAATCGGCAGGGGTGGGCTGTCACAAGTGTTACCTAAAAAGTCCTACTTATTGAGGAAATATGTGGGTCATTTTCAAGTTGTGACAATTTCCCAATTGAAATTTTAAGGAAAATATTCTTCGCGCATGAGAAGAATATTGCGCGTTTTTACGACCCTTTCAATCCTCGCTTCATCCCTGCTATTCGCTCATTCAGCCTCAGCAATAGGGGCTCTGTATTCATCAGACACCGGAAGCGGGGATGTACGGTGTTCAAGTTATGGCTATTTCACAGTGTTGAATCGAGTCGTAACAGGTACTACTGACTGCTCCGGGGCGGCGAGTATTCCAGATGGCGTTACGGGTATTGGTTTCTATTCGTTTGCCTATAGCAGTATCACTTCGATAGCCATTCCAAGTAGTGTTACCAGCATTGGTGATGTTGCATTTGAGGAGGCACACTACCTAGAATCCATAAGAATTCCAGGTACTGTCAAAGATCTTGGCACTCGACTTTTCAAGGGTGATTACAATTTAACATCCGCAGTTTTTGAAAATGGAATCACAGCGATTCCCGCAGGAACTTTTCACACTGCACAGTTTTTAAACTCAGTCACAATTCCAAAAAGCGTTACATCTATTGGCTATCAGGCTTTTTGGAACACTTATAGATTAACCTCAATTACAATTCCAAATAGCGTTACATCTATTGGTGAATCTGCCTTTGGTCAAGCATATGGCGGCGGACTAACTTCAGTTACTATTCCAGACAGCGTGACAGAAATAGGAGATAATGCTTTTCGTGGTGCACAGAATTTAACCTCAGTAACACTTGGCAGCAGCCTTACGGCTATTCGTTCAGGAACATTTGCATACGCACGTGCATTAACATCGATAACAATACCGAATAGCGTTCAATGGATTGGATCTGAAGCATTTTTGGATACCCCTCGTCTTTTGAGTTATAGCTATTGCGGGCCAGGGGCGGATATTTCAGCTCTGAATTATGCAGGCTTGGGTGACAAGACACGGTTTGCTTGCCCAGCAGTTATCACCGCTGGTTCAGAGCCAAATTCAAAAGTTGTCTCTTTCCCTGCAGGCGTTACAGTTGCTGAAATTCCAGCGTCAACTTCACTGCCAGCAATTAAGCTAACGTTTGCCGCAACAGCACCACAGGCAGTAACTGTCATCCCAACTACTAATTCAGCCTCATTGGCTGCTACACCTTTTATGACATCAGGTTCGTCAAAAATTGTTGATATTCAGATTCCGAATCATGATGGTTCTGATGTCACTATTTGCCTTGAAGGTGCCTCAACTGATCATCTCTACCATTACACCGCCGGGGAATGGGTTGAACTGCGCGAACGCAGTTATGCAAACGGACAGGTGTGTGGAGTCACAAATACCTTCTCGCCATTTACGGCAGCACCTGCGAAACCGACAATATCTGCCGGTTCAGCAGCTGAGACGGCTGCAGCGGAAGCGGCGGCAGCAAAACGTGAGGCAGAAAAACGAGAGGCTCGCTCTGAAATAGTTCGGCGCTTCAAGGAATCTCAAGCCGTAACGGTCGAGACTTACCAAAATGCCGGATTCACCGGAATCACCTCTTCCAACATCAATGAATTTAACAAAGAAATTCTTAAACTTCCCATCGAACAACGTGTTGATTTGGCTGAGATTTCTAAAGTGGCAAGAAAGTATGAAGTCGTTGGTCTTATCGGAACGGATCGCGTGAAGAGCGTCTACCCAAGCCAATACATCGAAGTAGGTCTCATCCCAGCTGAAAGCAAAATTAAATCCATGCTCGCAAAAGCAGTTAGTGGACTTACCGAGAATGAGCGCAGCTCCTACGAGGCAATCAAGGCCGCAATCGTGGCCAAAACCGCCGAAATTCAAGCTAGAAAGGATCGACTAGCAAAAGTCTTGGCACGACCTTTAGCCCAGAATGGAAAGTAACTTATGAATAAATATTTGCGGAATATCGCTAAGACGCTGCCTATGATGCTTGTAATTTCGATGGCGTTTGCGACCAATGCAAGTGCATGGGTTAGTGACGACGTAGCTGTCAGCGTGTTTGGTGGAGCGAGCAATGAGGAAACACTTTCAATTAAGGTAGATAGCAATGGAAATATTTTTTCCGCGGGGTTTTTTAGTGGAACGGCGGATTTCAATCCGGGTACGGAATCTGAGAGTCTGACCGCATTAGGTCAAGATATCTTCATATCGAAACTTGATTCCTCAGGAAACTTTCTTTGGGCAAAACGAATTGGAGGCTCAGGCGACGACGTGGCTAAGTCAATTGGAGTCGACAGTGCTGGAAATGTCATCATTGCTGGGGATTTCAATGGAACGGTAGATTTTGATCCAGGAGTAGAGACTGCAACTTTGACTTCCTCTGGACAAGGCGATGTCTTTATTTTGAAGCTAGATCCGTCTGGGAATTATCTATGGGCAAAGAGTTTTGGTGGAACTACTGCCGACTCGGGAATCTTTATCTCGGTAGATCCTCAGGGTAATAGTGTTGTCACAGGATTATTTAGCGGAACAGTCGACTTTGACCCTAGCGGAGCGACTTTCAACCTCAGCTCGGTCGGTGGTGGATGGGATATCTACGTATCCAAATTCAACTCATCTGGAATTTTTCAATGGAGTAGAAGCCGCGGTGGGCAAGGTACTGACATAGGAGATGCAGTCGCTGTTGATAGCAATGGAAATGTCTACTCTTCAGGAGTTTTCTCTGGAGAAGTTGATTTCAATCCAGGGACTGAGACAGTAACTCTGACTTCTTCCGGTCCTAACGATATGTTTATATCGAAGTTCGATTCCGCAGGAAATTATTTATGGGCTAAGCGCTTTGGAGGATCGGGCTCGGATGGATCGACCCCTATTTCGGTCGATGGCAATGGCAATATTTATCTATCAGGAGATTTTTCTGGAACTGTTGATTTCTATCCAGGAGAACCGTCGGCACTCATTACGGCCACAGGAACCAAAGATAACTTCATTGTGAAGTTAGATTCCTCAGGTGGCTACCTTTGGAGTAAGCACTTTGGAAGTTCAGGTGCAAGTACGACCGGCGCTCGTACGGCAATCGATAGCAGCGGTAATGTCTTTTACACTGGAGATTTCACAGGAACGATTGATTTCGATCCAAGCGCAGGTGAAGCAAACCTTACCTCTGCAGGTGGAGGATTAAGTGACATATTTATTTCAAAGCTTGACTCATCAGGTGGTTATCTCTGGGCCAAGAGCGTTGGTGGAACAAGCGCAGATAGAGGTCAGGCAATCGCGGTCGACACCAGCGGAAATGTTTATTCCACAGGTTACTTCAATGGAGTGGCAGATTTCTATCCTGGTGCAGAGACAAAAAGTTTAAATTCTGCAGGAGGTAGAGATGTATATATTTCAGAGTTGAATTCATCTGGCAATGTACTTATCTCCTCATTAGCGAGAGTCATCACACCAACGGAAGCCGCATTAACTGCAGCCAGAGCTGCGGCGGCAGCAGAAGCTGTTGCTGCAAGAGCTTCTGCTGCTAAACAAGAAGCTGAGAAACAGTCAGCAAGAGCAAGTGTGACCTCGGCGATCAAAGATGCTAAAGAGTTGACCGTGGAATCCTTTGCGAAGGCTCAAATCCCGGGTATCAATGCTTCAAATATTGCAGCGGTTCAGGCTGAGTTATTAGCACTTCCAGAGGGATCTCGAGGAGACATTAATCAAGTACTTAAAGTTGCCCGTAAGTATGAGGTTGTAGGCATTATTGCTTCGGATCAAGTGAGCAGAGTTCAGCCAAGCTCCTTGGTTGAAATTGGTCTTATTCCTGAATCAAGTAAGAATAAGGTTGCATTAGCTGCTGCGATTAAGAAGCTGCCTCTGGAGGCACGTGATTCCTTAACAGAGATCAAGGCTGCTATTGAGGCTGCAAATGTGGCCATTCAGAAGCGGTCTGATCGATTGGCAAAGATTTTGGCAAGCCAAGCAGCTCGGAGTGGAAAGTAATCTAGCTGAAACTTATTCGCGAGTGACCTTCGCACCTAAATTGCGAAGGTCCTCTGCGAAGTTTGGGTAACCGCGATCGATATGGAATGCGCCATCGACCGTTGTTTCACCCTCTGCAACGAGAGCTGCAAGAACTAGGCCAGCACCTGCACGAATATCGGATGCTTCAACAGGAGCCCCAGATAGCTGTGGAATACCGTCGATAGAGGCATGGTGGCCATCAACCGTGATCTGTGCGCCTAGGCGAGCAAGTTCATTAACGAACATAAAGCGCGATTCAAATACATTCTCTGTCACGATTGCATGTCCTTCAGCAACAGCGTTCATGCCGATGATGAATGGCAAGAGATCAGTTGCGAATCCTGGATAGGGAAGTGTTGCCACATCTACAGCGCGAGGGCGATGATCCAACTTGACGCGGACACCATCTGCTGTCGATGTGATGATTGCTCCAGCTGATGCGAGCTTATC
>CANGLK010000046.1 GCA_947454735.1 Candidatus Nanopelagicaceae bacterium | reverse complement strand
TATGGACCGTTTGGGCCACCGACCTCTGGTCCCTCATCCCATGTCAATCCGAGCCACTTCAAGGTATCGATTGCAGCTTGGATATATTCAGGGGTTACGCGAGTGGTATCTGTATCTTCGATTCGGAATAAGAATGTGCCACCTGTGTGGCGAGCGAATGCCCAATCAAAGAGCGCGGTGCGAATATTTCCGACGTGCAAATCTCCTGTTGGAGATGGTGCGAAGCGGACCTTTACTTTTTTCTCACTCATGGACGAGCACTCACCTTATTTGTTAGTTGACCGAGGCCTTCAATGGAGATTGCAACAACTGATCGCTCTGGCATTGGACCAATACCCGCTGGGGTTCCGGTAATAATGACATCTCCTGGAAGCAGCGTCATGACACTTGATACAAAGTGAACAATCTCTGGGACTTTAAAGATCATGTCAGAGAGGACTGCGTCCTGCTTGATCTCACCATTAAGAGTCGTTGTGATGCGCTGATTGCCAGGTACGAATTCTGTCTCAATCCAAGGACCGAGTGGGCAGAAGGTGTCGAAGCCCTTAGCGCGAATCCACTGACCATCTTTCTTCTGAAGCTCTCGTGATGTCACATCGTTAGCCATCGTGTATCCGAAGATCACATCGTTGACCTTCTCCTTTGGAACATCTTTACAGATGCGGCCAATAACGATTGCAAGCTCTGCCTCATAATCAATTGAAGGCGCCATCTCTGGCCAGACAATTGTGTCGCTTGGGCCAATGACAGTTGTGTTTGGCTTGATGAAGATGATTGGCTCTTCAGGGAGGGCGCTACCCATCTCGGCAGCATGGTCTGCATAGTTCTTGCCGATGGCAACAATCTTGCTGCGAGGAATGACAGGTGCGAGCAGGCGAGCCTTGGTGAGCTCTAGCTTTGCTGCGGTCTTCTGGATGCCCTGATAGAGAGGGTCGCCAGTGATGACGGTAATCGTGTTGTCTTCTTCGAGGATTCCATACAAGGGATCGGTGCCGAGGCCAGCCTCAGGCAGTGGTGTGAATCGAACGACGCGCATGCGCCTATCTTAACGGTTAAAGAGAGAGCTCTTGGCCGTCGGCGCTGATGTAAAAGACCGTTGCCGTTGGAGCAAAATCCTTAATCGCCTTCACATTCTTTGGTTGCGCCCCTGTTGCCACAACGCTCTCGATACCTGTGATGCCTGATGCGAGTGCGACAGTTAATACCGCTTCAAAGGCATCGAGGTTGAGTGATGGTGAAACGACATTGACTGCGACATATGTGCGACCTGTTGTGTCGCGAAGGGCTGCTGCCTCAAGTGAACCACTGCGCGCCAAAGTATTTGTGGCGAGGGTGACGAGCTTTCTATCTTCTGGATTATTCATTACTCGTGATCCTCATCAACCTCTTCAACGCGTTCGATAATGACGGAGCTAATTCTACGACGACGTCCTACTGGTCGCTCTGATGTGATCGACCACCCTTCAATCGTCACCGTGCTACCTGCGATAGGAACACGACCAAGGATCTGAGCCATCAAACCACCAATGGTGTCGATGCCTTCGTAATCCTCTTCCTTAATCGTTATCTTCAACTCTTCTGCGAGATCTTCGATGTGAAGTGAAGCCTTTGCGCGAGCCTTGCTCTCAGAGAGCCAGCTAAAGCTTTCGACTCCATCATCATATTCATCGGCAATTTCACCGACGATCTCTTCGATGATGTCTTCAATTGTGATGATTCCAGCAGTTCCGCCATATTCATCAACAACGATTGCAAGGTGAATCTGATTGCGCTGCATATCGCGCAGAAGGTCTGCAGCTTCCTTATTCTCTGGAACAAATACAGGTGGGCGCATGTGTTGCTCAACTTTTTCAGAGGTTTCAGCCTCGTGATGATCGAGCGCGCGCTTTGCTAAATCTTTAACGTAGGCGATTCCAATGATGTTATCGAGGTCATCGCCTGCAACAGGGATACGCGAGTAACCAGAGCGCAGCGCCAAAGAAAGTCCCTGACGTAGCGTCTTATCGCGCTCTACCCAGACCATCTCTGTGCGAGGAACCATGAGCTCACGCACCAAGGTATCGCCGAGCTCGAAATCGTTATCTGCTAAGTGGCTGAGGTCGCTCTTAATTAAACCGCGCTTCTGCGCGAGGTCATAGAGGAAGTGAATTGCACTGCCAACTGCCTTGCCTGCTTTATTCACTTTTGGGAAGCCCATTTCTTGACGATAGTCTCTTGAAGTTCAAACATGATTTTCTCTTCATCTTTATCTGCATGGTCATATCCCAAGATATGTAGCAGACCGTGCGCAGCCAGAATATAGATCTCATGTTCGGTGCTGTGACCAGCAGATGCAGCTTGGTGAGATGCAACAATCGGATCGATGACGATATCGCCCAACATCACTGCATCGCTCTTGCCTTCAGGCATATCCATTGGGAATGAAAGCACATCTGTTGTTCCTGGCTCATCCATCCACTTAATGTGCAGCTCTTCCATCTCTTGATCATCGACAAAGGTGACCGATAGCTCGCACTCAGGATGGAGGTCCATGTAGTCGATACCGAAAGTTAAGAGGGATTCAATCTCTAACTCAGGGGCAGCAACACCCGAGCGGTTTGTTACATCAATGGTCATGAGCTCTTATTGATACTTACTGGCGCATGCTTTGCTGCATCATATTTATCGTATGCCTTAACGATATCTCCGATAAGGCGATGGCGAACAACATCTTCTGCGGTGAGATCCATAAATGAGATATCTGCAACGCCGTCAAGAATTGAACGAATAATCGCAAGTCCACTTCGCTGACCGTTTGGAAGGTCGTTCTGTGTGACATCTCCAGTGATCACCATCTTTGAACCAAAACCTAGGCGGGTAAGGAACATCTTCATCTGCTCAGGGGTTGTGTTCTGCGCTTCATCCAAGATGATGAATGCATCGTTGAGTGTGCGACCGCGCATAAATGCAAGCGGTGCCACTTCGATGATTCCTGATTGAATCAAACGTGGAATTGAATCTCCATCAATCATGTCGTGAAGAGCGTCAAAGAGCGGGCGCAGATAGGGATCAATCTTCTCTGAGAGCGTGCCTGGTAAGAATCCCAGCTTCTCCCCCGCCTCCACTGCTGGACGAGACAAGATAATGCGATTGACCTGCTTTGCCTGTAGCGCTGCAACTGCCTTTGCCATTGCGAGGTAGGTCTTGCCTGTACCTGCTGGGCCAATTCCAAATGTAATTGTGTTCTCTTCGATTGCATCAACATATAACTTCTGGTTTGCAGTCTTTGGGCGAATCGTCTTGCCACGGTTGCTGACAATATTAAGTGAGAGAACCTCTCCTGGGCTCTGCGCTGGTGTTGCTTCAATCATCGCGATGCTACGTAGAACTGCATTGGCATCAAGTGCTTGGCCTGAGCGAATGACTACCAACATCTCGCCAAATAATTTTTCGAGCGCGATGCAATCAATATGTGGGCCGCGAAGAGTGATCTCATTGCCGCGAACGGTGATATTGACTGATGGAAATGCTGCTTCGATCGCCAAGATATTGGCATCGCCCGCGCCGAGCAGGGCAACCATCGGAATGGCCGGTGGAATCGTTACTAAGAGGCGCTCCATATGAGTGAAAATCTAGCGGGTGTATGGGCTTTTCACCACACAGAGAGGGCCGTGTTGACCGCAGCAAGTGCCGCCAATCCAGCATGTGCTGAGCGTAAAACTGGCCTTCCCATGTGAACGACCTTCGCTCCAGCTGCAGCAAAGGTATCGATCTCCTCATCGGTGAGGCCACCCTCTGGTCCAATGATGGCGATGACCTTCTTCGCACCCGGCACAGCCACCTGCGAAAGCTTCATCGTTGCTGATTCATGGAAGACAAGTGCGAGATCCGACTTTGCAATCTCATCAACGATGTTCTCGGTTGTTGCAACGCCCGAAACCGCAGGAATACGAAAGCGACGTGACTGCTTCGATGCCTCGCGAGCTGTCTGTTGAAGCTTCTCGATTTTCTCATCTGCGCGGCCGATACTGCGAGCCGCCTTCCACATCACGATGCGATCTGCGCCGCCTTCAGTCGACATCTCGATCGACTCTTTAATTCGGTCACCTTTTGGGATTGCTTGAATAATTGTAAATTGCTCTTCCAACGCCTCTTCAAAGCCGCTCTCAAGAACTTTTACTGTCATCGATTTCTTATTCACACCATCAACGCAGACTCGTGACCAAGCACCGTTTCCATCGCTGAGATTGAAGATTTCTCCTACAGAGATGCGCAGAACTTTGATTGCGTGGTGAGCATCTTCTGAGCCGAATTCATAGTGCGAGCCAACTTCCGTTGGAAGATCGTCAACGAAGAATAGAGTCAACATTAGCGATGGAAGGCATCTCTAAATTTAGCGAAGAGTCCATCTTGGTGGCGCTTGATTGTGACATCGCCATCCTTTTCTCCGCGAGCCTTGGAGAATTCCTTGAGTAACTTCTCTTGCTCTTTATTGAGCTTATGAGGCGTCTCGATATCTACATGAACAATCAAATCACCGCGATGTGTTGTGCGAAGGCGAGTCATGCCCTTGCCCTTAACAGAGACAGTTGTTCCGCTCTGTGTTCCGGCCTTGATCTGAACATCGAGTGGGCCATCGAGTGATTCAACGCTGACAGTTGTTCCGAGGGTTGCTGCAGTGAATGGAATCGAAATTGCGACGTGGAGATTCTCGCCATCGCGCAGAAGGTAATCGTGATCTTTCTCAACGATTTCAACGTAGAGATCGCCCGCTGGACCGCCGCCAGCTCCGACTTCACCGCGACCTGACATCTGGATGCGGTTACCTGTCTCAACTCCGGCAGGAACCTTGATATTTATATTTTGCTTTGCTCGTACACGTCCATCGCCTGCACATTCGCGGCAAGGATCAGTAATCACACTGCCGTATCCGCTACAACTACTGCATGGACGTGAAGTCATTACCTGACCGAGGAAAGATTTCTGAACATATTGCATCTCACCGCGACCGCCACAGACCTTGCAAGTCTCTGGATGTGAATTATTTGCAGTGCCCTGTCCTTCGCACTTCTCGCAGACGATTGCACTTTCGATAGTGAGATCGCGCTCTGTTCCAAAGCAGGCTTCATGTAAATCAACTTCAATGCGAATGAGTGCATCTTGCCCTTGGCGCATACGTGGACGTGGGCCGCGATTACCACCGCCGCCAAAGAATGCATCCATGATGTCACTAAATCCGCCGCCGCCGAATCCGCCGCCGAAGTCATTGAATCCCCCGCGACCGCCCATGTCATATTGCTCACGTTTCTTTGGATCGCTTAAGACATCGTAGGCAGCGGTAACTTCTTTAAATTGATTCTGAACTTCAGGATCTGGATTAACGTCAGGGTGGAGCTCACGGGCAATCTTGCGATATGCCTTCTTGATCTCATCCTGAGTTGCTCCACGTTCAACGTTGAGGAGTTGGTAAAAATCAGCCATTACTTAAGAACTCTCCGTAATAAATCGTCCGATATAGCGGGCAACTGCAGAGACTGCAGACATGGAGCCAGCGTAATCCATACGAGTAGGTCCAAGCACGCCGAGTGCGCCGCCATGGCTATTCTCAAGTCCATATCCCACTGTGACAAGCGATGTTGTCTGTAGGTGGGCATCCTTCTGTTCGCTGCCAATCGTCACATTGACCGTTGGATTGGCATCATCGAGAAGGCGAAGGAGAACTACCTGCTCTTCTAGCGCTTCGAGAATCGATGATAAATCTGTGCCATCGCCAGAGCGTGCAAGGTGGGCGGTGCCTGAGATTGCCATCTTCTCTCGACCTTGTGAATCACCGATGATCGGGTACTTCACGACAGCAACCTGCTTTGTAATATCTGAGAGCAACTTTGCGCTTCGCTTGAGCATCTCATCAAGGTCATATGAACCATCGAGGAAAGTTTCGATTGCGCGACGTTCTGCACTCGATAGCGGCTTCACCGTTGCCAATTTATCTACAAAGATTCGATATCCGCGATCTGTTGGGATTCGACCAGCGCTTGTATGTGGCTGAGCAATCAGACCTTCCTCTTCAAGTACTGCCATCTCGTTGCGGATTGTGGCAGGTGAGATTCCTAATGAGTGGTTCTCAGCAATTGCCTTAGAGCCCACTGGTTCTTGCGTAGAGACATACTCCTCGACGATGGCTCGAAGAATCTCGAGTCTGCGGTCGCTTGTCATGAGTGGAAGTTTACCTTTGCTCGCTTAGGCGAGCATCTCCTGAGTAATTCTGTCCGCAATCAGACGTCCCTTTGGGGTCAGCGCAATTGCATCGGGTAGATCAATAATGTGGCCGCTCTTGATGTACTCCATCGTGCGTTCGTATTGAGCAACGGTGAGAGCTGCCTTACGAACGCCTTGTGGCATACGGATAGCGAGCATGATGTATTCAGATTTCTTCTGCTCATCAGTTAATACTTCTGAATCCTTAATAGGTGATTGGCCAGTAAAGACGCGCTCCTTGTAAGCGTTGGGATGCTTCACATTCCAGAAACGCTTCTGATCAATATGTGAGTGTGCGCCAGGGCCAAGACCCCACCAATTACTTGATTTCCAATAGGCAACGTTGTGACGAGATTGATGTCCTGGCTTTGACCAGTTAGAGAGCTCGTACCACTTCATACCCTTTTGCAGAGTCTGCTGATCTACCAATAAATACATATCGGCCATCAAGTCATCATCTGGCATTGTTAAATCGCCTCGTTTGATCTGAGCTGCAAGTTTGGTGCCATCTTCAACAATGAGCGCATATGCGCTGATGTGATCGATATCGAGTGAGAGCGCCTCTTTTACAGTTGATGCCCAATCGCTTAAGGATTCACCAGGCGCACCGTAGATAAGATCGACAGAAATTGATGGAAAACCAGCTGCGCGGGCCATATCCACTGCTTTGCGAACATTCTCGGGATTGTGTGTTCGGTCGAGAACTTTGAGCACATGCTCTTTATTCGATTGCATTCCGAATGAGATGCGATTAAAACCTGCCGCAATATATCCATCGAGCTTCTCTTGCGTGACGGAATCTGGATTTGCCTCTAAAGTGATTTCGCAATCTTTAGTAATTCCATTGCGATTGCGGATTGCAGTCAGTACGCGGCCGAGATCCTTAGGCGGAATCAACGAAGGTGTGCCGCCGCCGAAGAAGATGGTGCTTACTTCATCGGTTGGGGTTGTTTCAAATTCCTTGAGGACTGCGTCGATGTAATCAGCTGAGACGATTTCAAGGGTTGCGCCATCTTGGAGCTCTGATGGTGTGTAGGTATTGAAGTCGCAGTAGCCACATCGACGTACGCAATATGGAATATGTACGTAGTACGAGAACATCGCTATTAGTTTTCGAGCTTACGCGCTGCTTTAATCTTCTCGATATCAGCATCGGTAGCAAGAGCTGCAACGAAGGCTTCCTGTGGAACTTCAACACGTCCCACCATCTTCATGCGCTTCTTACCTTCCTTCTGCTTCTCGAGAAGTTTGCGCTTACGTGAGATATCTCCACCGTAACACTTTGCAAGAACATCCTTACGGATAGCCCGGATTGATTCGCGAGCAATGATGCGTGAACCAATCGCAGCCTGAATAGGTACCTCAAATTGCTGACGTGGAATGAGCTCGCGGAGCTTTCCAGTCATCATCACGCCATATGAGTACGCCTTATCGCGGTGAACAATTGCGCTAAATGCATCTACTGCTTCACCTTGCAAGAGGATGTCGACCTTAACAAGGTTACCCTCTTCATCGCCCATCTCTTCATAATCAAGAGATGCATAACCCTTGGTGCGTGACTTCAGCTGATCGAAGAAGTCGAAGACGATTTCAGCAAGTGGAAGTGTGTAGCGAATCTCGACGCGATCTTCAGAGATGTAATCCATACCGAGCATCACACCGCGGCGCTCTTGGCAGAGCTCCATGATTGTTCCAATGTATTCAGATGGCGCAAGAATCGTTGATTTAACAATCGGCTCTTTAACGTTATTGACCTTGCCATCAGGAAATTCTGAAGGGTTGGTAACAACGATCTCTTTTCCATCTTCCATCGTCACGCGATAGACCACGTTTGGAGCAGTTGAAATCAAGTTGAGCTTTGCTTCGCGCTCGAGGCGTTCGCGGACAATCTCCATGTGAAGAAGACCAAGGAAGCCGCAGCGGAATCCGAAGCCGAGAGCTGCAGAGCTCTCTGGCTCGTAGACAAGTGCCGCATCGTTAAGTTGTAGCTTCTCTAGCGCATCGCGAAGCACAGGAAAATCTGCGCCATCGAGTGGGAAGAGACCAGAGAAGACCATCGGCTTTGGATCTTTATATCCACCGAGCGCTTCCTTAGTTGGACGAGCAAAGTTTGTAATGGTGTCACCGACTCGTGATTGGCGAACATCTTTCACACCAGTAATCAGATAACCCACCTCGCCAACGCCAAGGCC
>CANGLK010000045.1 GCA_947454735.1 Candidatus Nanopelagicaceae bacterium | reverse complement strand
CGAACAAGTTCGCTCTTCTCCATAATTGAAATTGCCTCATTGAGATTCGCTGGAAGCGTTGCAGAATCATCAGATGCTTCAAGCTTGTACTTACCTTCAATTCCCTTGAGGCCAGCGGCAATCATCACTGCATAGGCTAGATATGGATTACATGCAGAATCAGGTGCACGGAATTCAATGCGAGTCGAATTCTCTTTATTTGGCTTATACATAGGAATACGAACGAGAGCGCCACGATCATTGTGGCCCCAGTTAATAATTGCTGGAGCTTCTCCCCCACCCTGCAGGCGCTTATAAGAGTTGACCCACTGATTGGTTACGGCAGTGATCTCTGATGCATGCTTCAAAATTCCTGCTACGAATTGACGTCCGACCTCAGAGAGATTGAGCTCTGCTTTTGAATCGTAGAAGGCATTCTCTTCACCTTTAAAGAGCGAGACGTGGGTATGCATTCCAGAACCAGGATGATCGGTGAAAGGCTTTGGCATAAAGGATGCGTAAAAACCTTGCTCTAGAGCAACTTCTTTAATGACATGGCGGAAAGTCATGATGTTATCTGCAGTGCTTAAAGCATCTGCATATCGAAGATCAATCTCTTGTTGACCTGGTGCGCCCTCGTGATGGCTGAACTCAACGGATACTCCCATCGCTTCAAGCAAGGTAATCGCTTGGCGGCGGAAGTCATGACCCACAACAGCAGGTGTGTGATCAAAGTAGCCACCTTGATCCACTGGAACTGGTGCAGTTCCCTTTTCAGGTTGTGACTTAAAGAGGAAGAATTCAATCTCTGGGTGGGTGTAACAGGTGTAACCCATCTCAGCAGCTTTAGCCAAGGTGCGACGCAAGACATTACGAGGATCTGTTGGTGAAGGTTCACCATTAGGAAGAGTGATATCGCAGAACATACGAGCAGCACCCGGTGCCTCTGTACGCCACGGCAAGATTGAGAACGTTGCAGGATCTGGCTTTGCCAACATATCTGATTCAAATTGACGTGCGAAACCTTCAATTGCAGATCCGTCGAATCCAATACCTTCTTCAAATGCGCCATCGAGCTCGGCTGGTGCAATCGCAACAGACTTTAACGTTCCGAGAACATCTGTAAACCAGAGTCGGATAAAGCGAATGTCGCGCTCTTCAATTGTGCGAAGAACGAACTCCTGCTGCTTGCTCATATTGTCACTGCTCATGAAAGCAGTCTGCCAATCCCAGATTACAGGCGTGTTACAAAGCCAAAATCACTTACGGCAACGTGCGGTCAATGTGCCGTAGTGCGACCGAATTACCGATTCTTAACATTGCCTTTCAAGTGATTTTTGGCTTTAAAGTTCACGCCAATGGGAGGTCATAGGCAGGCGGCGATCCTTACCGAATGCACGTTGAGAGACCTTTGGTCCCGGCGGATATTGGCGGCGCTTATATTCGGCCTTATCGACCATCGCGATGACTCGCTTCACGAGCGCGGCATCGAATCCCATTGAGATGAGCTCGTTATGGCCGTGATCCTCATCGACATAGTTGCGTAGGAGCTCATCGAGGATTTCATACTCAGGTAATGAATCAGAGTCCTTTTGGTCAGGGCGAAGTTCTGCACTTGGCTCTTTCTCAATTGAACGCACGGGAATCGGTGGCTTTTCACCTGCAATGCGCGCCGCTTCATTGCGCCAGCGAGAGAGCGCCCACACATCAACCTTATAAATATCTTTAATAGGCGCATAGCCGCCGACTGCATCTCCATACAAAGTAGAGTATCCGCAGGCGAGCTCTGACTTATTACCTGTTGCAAGTACCAACATATTCTCTTGATTAGAGATTGCCATCAGCGTTGTTCCACGAACTCGTGCCTGAAGATTTTCTTCAGCTAGACCCGTCAGATGCAGTTCGTTCATATAGGCGCCGACCATCGGCTCGATACCAACGGTGCGAAGGGTCAGACCAGTGTTGCGGGCCAACTCTTGCGCATCTTCAATTGAGTGGTCTGAAGAATATTTACTTGGCATGGCGACGCCGTGGACTAACTCAGGGCCAAGGGCATCGCAGGCAAGTGCTGCCACAAGTGCTGAATCGATTCCACCAGAAAGTCCGATTAAGACTTGGCTAAATCCATTCTTAATAACGTAATCGCGAAGACCGACCACGATTGCCTTCCAGATCTCTTCTTCATCACCAAGTCGCACTGCGATTCCTGGAGTAAGTACGCGATCTAATTTTACTTCTGCTTCGCTGATAACCACATCAGGGGTACTTGTGCCACCTTCAGCATCTAGGTCGAGCAACATCATTCCATCTTCAAATTGAGGAGCGCGTGCAATCACATTGCCCTTTGCATCCACGGCAATACTGTCTCCATCGAAGACGAGGTCATCTTGTCCGCCGGTCATATTGAGGTAAACCAATGGGGCGCCAACTTCGAGGGCGCGCTTCTTTACAAGAGCTGCGCGAACATCGTTCTTATCGCGCTCAAAAGGTGAACCATTAGGTACAAGTACAAGCCCCGGCTTGCGAGCGGCTAATTTCGAAGTAATACCGCCATCGACCCATAGATCCTCGCAGATCAAGATTCCCACATCGATTCCATGGATACGAACTACAAGAGTGGAATCACCTGGAACAAAGTTGCGGTATTCGTCAAAGACTCCGTAATTAGGAAGCTGGCACTTTGTATATGTGGCAGCGATTTTTCCATCGGTAATCACGGCAACGCGATTCTGTGGGGCGCCATCAATATGGTCGAGATAGCCAACGATTGAAACGAGCTGTGGTGGCAATGAAGCAGCTAAGACTTGAATGGACTTTGCAGATGCGATTTGAAATGAGGGGCGAAGAGCTAAATCTTCAACAGGGTAGCCAGTAAGTGCCATCTCTGGGAAGAGCGCAACATGTGCTCCATTATTTGCAGCAGATTCTGCGTGGGCAAGGATGAGAGCGGCATTGCCTTCAAGGTCGCCCACAGTCGGGTTAATCTGGGCGAGAGCTACTCTCAACTTCATAGTTCAAGAGTAGAGGAGTATCGTTTCTTATTGAACCCGGGGACCTTTAATGGCTTCGAGGCAGGAGAAATAACCATGAGTCAGACCACCCTCTATGGCGGAGCTGCGCACCGTCGCGTCACAATCCTCGATCTCAAATCCGCAAAAGAGCGCGGCGAGAAGTGGGCGATGCTCACCTCATATGAGCAGATGACGGCGTCGATCTTTGATGAGGCGGGAATCCCTGTTCTCTTGGTCGGCGATAGCGCCGGCAATAATTTCTTAGGCGAAGAGAACACCATCCCTGTCACTGTCGATGAATTGATCCCGCTTACTCGCGCCGTTGTCCGCGGCTCATCGCGCGCACTTGTTGTTGCAGATCTCCCCTTTGGTTCTTACGAATCATCACCTGAACAAGCACTCGCTACCTCTATCCGCTTCTTTAAAGAGTCCGGCGCTATGGCAGTCAAACTTGAAGGCGCACACCTTGAAACGGTGAAGAAGTTAACCTCTTCCGGAATTCCAGTAATGGGCCACTTGGGCCTTACTCCACAATCACTTCATCAATTAGGTGGCTACAAGGTTCAGGGCCGCACCGATGGTGAGGTGATGAAGGCAGCTGCACTTGACCTAGAAAAAGCTGGTGCATTTGCCATTGTTCTCGAACTCGTCCCTGAGGAGCTTGCCAAGAAAATTACCGATTCTCTCTCGATTCCAACGGTTGGAATCGGCGCAGGAAATGTGACTGATGCCCAAGTCTTGGTCTGGACAGATATGGCTGGCTTGACCGCAAAGCCACCAAAGCTTGCAAAGGCTTATCGCAATCTTCGCCAAGAGCTTTTGGATGCAACGAAGGAATTCGCCGAAGAAGTTCGCGGCGGCCAATTTCCAACGCAGGCGCAGACTTTTCACTAACCCTTGCACTGATTAGGATCGGCAGATGTCGAAATTCGCGATAGATATCTCCCCGCTTAAGAAATATCCAGATTTTCGTAATCTCTGGACGGCGGGGCTGATTTCTTACCTCGGTTCGATGATTACCTATGTTGCTCTCCCCTTCCAGCTGAAGGAGATCACTCACTCATACGTTGCGGTGGGAATCCTGGGCATCATCGAAATTGTCCCTCTCATAATTTTCGGTCTCTACGGTGGCGTCTTGGCCGATGCGGTCGACCGAAAGAAGATGATCTGGGCCACCGAAGCTGGTGCGCTGATCATCGTCGCCATCCTCTTGACCAACTCATACCTGCCAGAGCCAAGAACGATTGTCATCTATATCTGCGCCGCACTCTTCGCCGTGGTGGATGGTCTGCAACGACCATCGATGGGAGCAATCTTGCCGCGCCTAGTCAGCCATGAAGATCTACCGAGCGCTTCAAACCTTTTGACCCTTCGCTGGCAGTTTGGTTTTATCGTTGGGCCAACTCTTGGCGGAATTATCTTTTCAACTTTTTCAATTTCATCTGGATACATCTTCGATATCGCAACATATTTAATTTCACTCCTCTTCCTTGCTCGCCTCAACAAAATCCCACCTTCACATGAGGCTGAAAAACCTTCATTTAAAGCGCTTTGGGAGGGTGTGCGCTATGCCTTTAGTCGCCAAGATTTGCTTGCCACATACATCATTGATCTCGCTGCAATGTTCTTTGCGATGCCAAATGCTCTCTTTCCATTCTGGGCAGATTTACTCCATGCGCCTTGGGCGCTCGGAATGTTCTATGCCGCCGGCGTCACTGGCGCCATCGCCGTAACTCTCACAAGTGGATGGACTAAGAGCTATAGATTCCATGGGCGCGCAATTATTTGGGCAGCAATCGGATGGGGTGCAGCGATCGCTCTGTCAGGAGTGACGCACTCATTGATCATCGTTGTAATCTGCCTGGCAATTGCCGGCGGCTCTGACCAGATCAGCGCACTCTTCCGCCAAACTATTTGGAACCAGACCATCCCTGACAACCTTCGTGGTCGATTGGCGGGAATCGAATTACTTTCCTATTCAGTGGGCCCACTCGCTGGACAGTTGAGAGCTGCTTCAATCGCTGCAGCTACTTCACTCTCATTCTCGGTAACTTCCGGAGGGGTAATTTGTGTAGTGGTTGTCGGAATTTTGGCGATTTTGATGCCCGATTTCCGCAAATATGACGCAGAAACAAATAAATATGCTGTTCAAGAGCGAGAAAATAGAAAAAATCGCGAAAATCAGGATGAGAATTAGGAAAATCATTGCGTTTTTTATTAAATGCATGAAAAAAAGAAAAAAATAATTAACGACACGCACTGTGTTTTTTTGCACTATGTAGTGGCATTTTTTTTTAATATCAGTCACACTTATCCACGAAACAGGTTTGGGTGACGGATCCGAACCCTTCCATTTAGGAGATAAAAACTATGGCTGCTGCTAAGAAGGCTGCTCCAAAGCGTAAGAAGGCTGCTGCAAAGCCAGCTGCTGCTAAGAAGGCTGCTCCAAAGCGTCGCAAGAAGGCTGTTGCTGCACCTGCTGCAAAGAAGGCTGCTCCAAAGCGCCGCAAGAAGGCTGCTGCTAAGCCAGCTGCTGCAAAGAAGGCTGCTCCAAAGCGTCGCAAGAAGGCTGCTGCAAAGCCAGCTGCAAAGAAGGCTGCTCCAAAGCGTCGCAAGAAGGCTGCTGCTAAGCCAGCTGCTGCAAAGAAGGCTGCTCCAAAGCGCCGCAAGAAGGCTGCTGCAAAGCCAGCTGCAAAGAAGGCTGCTCCAAAGCGCAAGAAGGCTGCTGCTAAGCCAGCTGCTAAGAAGGTTGCTAAGCGCAAGCCAGCAGCTAAGAAGACAGCTGCTAAGAAGGTTGCTAAGCGCAAGCCAGCAGCTAAGAAGAAGTAATTTACTTACTACTACTTATAAAAAACCCCGCCACTATATGTGGCGGGGTTTTTTATTGCTCATTAATATTTATTAATTACTGCAACTATCTTTATCAATATCTTTGATGCGAGTTGCTACGCGATCAAATATCTCTGCAAGAACCTTCTGATCATTCTTATCTAGGACATCGAGAAAGCGGCTTCGGACACTGGCTACATGGTCTGGGGCCGCAGCGACAATCGCCTTCCATCCCTTAGGCGTCATGATGGCAAAGTAGCCTCGCTTATCGTCAGGGCATGGTTCGCGGCGGACCCAGCCCTCTCGCTCCATCACCTTGATACGGTGAGAGAGGCGCGAGCGCGAAACCATGGCTACCTCTGCCAACTCTGACATTCGCATCGTGCGATCCGGGGCGTCGCTGAGTTGAGCGAGGACTTCATAATCTGGCATCGAGAGATCGTGAGCTGAGAGATCCTCATCGAGGGCATCGAGAAGTCGACGGCTGGCGATGATGTATTGACGCCAAGCCTTCATTTCAGATGGGTTGAGCCACTTTGGTGCGGTAGCGTTTTTCTCTGCCATAGGGCAATGATACGACAATAGTTGAATATTCAACTTTTCTCGTAAACTTCGCCTGGCACCCAATATCGAAAGAGAGCATCAGTGAAGTCAGGCATCGTTACATCTTTTATGGACCACGAAGTTCGCCCGCAGGATGATCTCTTCCACCACTTTGCAGGTAAGTGGCTCCGTGAATATGAGATACCGGCAGACCGTGCCAGTGATGGCGTTTCCCGCGAGCTCTATGACATCGCCGAGGTGCAGGTCCGTCAGATCATTGAAACGGCAACAGGCTCTGATGAGGCGCAGAAGATTCGCAATCTCTACACATCATTTATGGATACCGAGGCAATCAAGGCGCGTGGCCTGACTCCATTGACTGATGACTTAGCAGCTATCGATTCCATTACTGATCTTGCATCCTTTATTGAGACCATGGCTCGTCTTGAGATGAAGGGGCTCTCCGGAATCTTTGGTGCGGCTATCTATGCCGATGCGATGAATTCTTCGATGAATATCTTTCATATAGGCCAAGGTGGCATCTCGCTCCCTGATGAGGCCTACTACCGTGAAGAGCAATACCAACCGATTCGAGATGCCTTTATTCTCCATGTGAAGAAGATGGGTGAGCTCGCCGGGGTTGAGTTGATGGCAGAAGAAATTCTCGCTCTTGAAACCGAAATTGCTAGCCATCACTGGGACCAAGTCAAAGATCGCGATGCGACCCTAACGTACAACAAAACTTCTCGAGCAGAACTTGAAGCCCTGGCTCCGAACTTCCTATGGGATTCATGGGCGGAAAACGCGCAGATTCCTGCCGCAGCCTTCGATTCGCTCAACATTCATGAGCCATCATTCTTCTCTGGACTCTCTTCGATGTTGACCGATTTCAATGCACGACGAGATGTGTGGGTCTCGTGGTTAAAGTGGAGCCTCATTAGTGGCAGCGCTGCCTACCTGACGGATGAGATTGTTCAGCAGAATTTCTCTTTCTATGGCACAACCCTTTCTGGCACCCCACAGATTCGCGAGCGCTGGAAGCGCGGTGTCTCATTGGTGCAGGGCTCTCTCGGTGAAGCTATCGGCAAGGTCTATGTCGGTCTCTACTTTCCTGCCGAAGCAAAGGCTGCAATGCTCGAGCTCGTTGATTACCTCACACAGGCATACGAGGCAAGTATTAAAGAACTTCCCTGGATGTCTGAAGCAACTAAGGGAAGAGCGCTAGAAAAACTGGCGAAGTTCACTCCAAAAATTGGCTACCCAGATAAGTGGCGCGATTACTCGACTCTTGAGATTAAAGCCGATGACCTCATTGGAAACCTTCAACGTATCGCAGCATTTGGCCATGCCTACGAGGTTGCAAAGATTGGCAAGCCGGTCGATCGCGAAGAGTGGCATATGACGCCTCAAACCGTAAATGCTTATTACAACCCTCTGATGAACGAGATTGTCTTCCCTGCCGCAATCTTGCAACCTCCTTTCTTTGATCTCGAGGCAGATATCGCAGCTAATTACGGCGGTATCGGAGCTGTGATTGGTCACGAGATTGGTCATGGCTTTGATGACCAAGGTTCTAAATACGATGGCGATGGAAATATGGTCGATTGGTGGATTGATAGTGACCGCGAATCATTCGAAAAGTTAGCTGCACAATTGATTGAGCAGTACGACGCTCTCTCCCCCGCTGCAACCCCTGATATCCATGTCAACGGCGCATTTACAGTCGGAGAGAACATTGGTGACCTCTCGGGTGTCGAAATCGCCTACAAGGCCTACAGAATGGCTCTTAAGGGCGTAGATGCACCTGTCATTGATGGAATGACTGGAGATCAACGTTTCTTCCTCTCGTGGGCGCAGGCATGGCGCGGAAAGAACCGTCCAGAGGAAGTCCGTCGCCGCATTGCAACAGATCCACATAGTCCTGATGAGTTCCGATGCAATCAGATAGTGCGCAACCTCGAACCTTTCTATCTGGCATTCGATGTAAACCCTGGTGACCAGATGTGGCTCGATCCTTTGCAGCGGGTTCGTATTTGGTAACCACCCTTTTCCACCCCAAGGGCTAAGATTTGGCCATTGTTATCTCAGAGATTAGAGACCTTTGAGAAGAGACCATAAGGAGTAGTAATGAAGAAGCTCACTCGTAAGCAGTGGATCCTCGTCGGCGTTGTCGCTGTCGTAGG
>CANGLK010000044.1 GCA_947454735.1 Candidatus Nanopelagicaceae bacterium | reverse complement strand
TATCCATCGGGTGATCTTCATATGGGACATGCAGAGGCTTATGCCCTCGGCGATGTAATCGCTCGTTACTGGATTCAAAAAGGTTTTAACGTCATGCACCCAATCGGTTGGGATGCATTTGGTCTTCCTGCAGAAAATGCTGCAATCAAGCGCAACGCCGATCCACGCGATTGGACCTACGAAAACATTGCAGTGCAGAAGTCATCGATGCGTCGCTATGCATGTTCATTTGACTGGGATCGCGTATTCAACACATGCGACCCCGAGTACTACAAGTGGAACCAGTGGCTCTTTATCGAACTTCACAAGCGCGGCTTGGCATATCGCAAGGATTCTGCAGTTAACTGGTGCCCAGGTTGCCAGACAGTATTAGCAAATGAACAGGTTGTAGCAGGACTTTGCGAACGTTGCGATAGCGCCGTTACAAAGAAGAAGCTCAATCAGTGGTACTTCAAGATCACTGATTACGCAGATCGACTTCTCGATGACATGGAACAACTCGAAGGTAAGTGGCCTGAGAAGGTTCTTCAGATGCAGCGCAACTGGATTGGTCGCTCACAAGGTGCCAATGTTCAATTCGACATCGAAGGTCGCGATGAGCCTGTAACAATTTACACAACTCGTCCTGACACTCTTTATGGCGCAACATTTATGGTCGTTGCAGCTGACTCAGCACTTGCTGCAGAGCTTGCAGCTGGTGGATCAGTTGAATCTGAATTCACCGCGTATCTGGAATCAGTAAAGGCAGCATCTGATATCGATCGCCTTGCAACAGATCGTCCAAAGACTGGCGTTGATCTCAAGCGTTTTGCAATCAACCCTGTTAACGGTGCCAAGCTTCCTATCTGGGCATCTGATTACGTTCTTGCAGATTACGGAACGGGCGCAATCATGGCCGTTCCAGCACATGATCAGCGCGATCTTGATTTCGCAAAGGCGATGAAGCTTCCTGTGCAGGTTGTTGTGCAGACTGATGAAGAAGATCCAGCGGTGACTTTTGTTGCTACAACTGGTGATGGCGTTCTCGTTAACTCAGGATCGCTCAATGGCCTCAATAAGGTTGATGCCATTGCGAAGATCACTGCAGAGCTAGAGGCGAAGAACCTCGGTAAATCAGCACGTAACTACCGACTTCGCGATTGGCTTGTATCTCGCCAGCGCTTCTGGGGTACACCAATTCCAATCGTTCACTGCGATAAGTGCGGTGAAGTTCCAGTTCCTGCAGATCAGCTTCCATTGACTCTGCCTGCTGCAAAGGACATCGACCTCAAGCCAAAGGGTCAATCACCACTTGCTGCAGCAACTGATTGGGTCAATACAACCTGCCCTAACTGTGGTGCAGCAGCTCTTCGCGACTCAGACACGATGGATACCTTCGTCGATTCTTCTTGGTACTTCCTTCGCTACCCATCATCTACAAACGATAAAGAGCCATTCTCACGCGCCGATATCGATACATGGATGCCGGTTGATCAATATGTTGGCGGAGTAACTCACGCAATCTTGCACCTTCTCTATTCACGCTTCTTCACCAAGGTTCTCAACGACATGGGAATGCTCGGATTTAACGAACCATTCACACGCCTTCTCAATCAGGGAATGGTCTTGATGGATGGCTCTGCAATGTCTAAGTCACGCGGCAATCTCGTGCGCCTCTCTGATGAACTTGAACACCATGGCGTCGATGCGATTCGCCTCTCAATGGTCTTTGCCGGTCCGCCCGAGGATGACGTTGACTGGGCAGATGTTTCACCATCTGGTTCCGTAAAGTTCTTAAGTCGTGCTTGGCGTCTATCAGGTGATGTCACGTCCCCTGCCGGCGTCGATTTCTCCACTGGAAATCTCGAGCTTCGCAAGGCAACACATAAGGCTCTTCACGATGCATCATTTGCAGTTGAATCTTTCCGCTTCAACGTTGCTATTGCTCGCGTTATGGAGCTTGTTAATGCAACGCGTAAGGCCGTTGATTCAGGTTGTGGCGCTTCAGATCCTGCAGTTCGTGAAGCAGTTGAGGCGATTGCAATCATGCTCTCACTCGTTGCTCCATTTACAGCTGAAGAGATGTGGGAGCGCCTTGGCCACAAGCCAGCTATTGCAATTGCAGGTTGGCCTGAGGTCGATCCAGCGTTGCTCGTTGCAGATGAAGTTGAGGCTGTTATTCAAGTCAATGGAAAGATCAAGGGACGAATCAACGTCTCACCATCTATCTCCGATGCCGACTTTGAAGCAGCAGCCCTTGCTCATCCCGATATTGTGAAAGAGCTCAACGGCGCAGCGCCTAAGAAGGTTATTGCTCGCGCTCCAAAGCTCGTCAATATCGTTCTTTAATTAAAGAACGCGATCTAGGAATGCGTTGAGCAACCGTTGATATTTAGCGGCCTCTTCCACATAGGTCATATGGGCGGACTCTTCAAAGATCTCCCACTGAGCACCTTCAATGCCATCGAGATAGGTCTTATTTGTTGCCGGAGTTGATTCATCATGGCGGCCCGAGAAGATTTGCGTGGGAACAACTATCTGATCGAGACGATTACTCACTACGTGGTGCTTGAGATTGCCGGTACATGAGAGCTCTGAATGCCCCCACATTGCACTGTAAACGGTCTGGTCTTTGCCTGACTCTTCAATTGCGGTGAGAATCTCAGGTGGAGCTGGAATCCGACAGAGATGTCGTCGATAGAACTCGGTGATTGCAACGGCATATTCATCGGTATCTATTGTGCCAGCATCTTCATTGCGAATGAGTGGCTCTGAAAACTCTTCTGGCATTTCAAGAGCGAGGCGACGTGCTTCAACTTCCCACATGTCGGTATCTGCAAGCGCACTTGAAAGTACTAGCGCCTTCAGTCCTGTCGGGCGTGTAATCGCAATCTCTGCTGCCAAGAGACCACCCCATGAATGACCCAGCAGTGCGAAGTTCTCTGAGATTCCTAAGTGTTCAACAAGACGTGAGAACTCTTCAATAAAAAGTTGAATCGTCCAGAAATCCTGTGGCTTACTCTGAAGATGAGTGGAATCGCCGCAACCTATTTGATCATAAACAATTGCCGGGCGACCAGTCGCAGCAACATAATGTGCGACGACTTTCATTGAGTGCGATGTAAACCCTGGTCCACCATGTGCTATCACAATGGGAGTTCTACCTGAAGTAATTTCGCCAAAGACTTCGTATGCGGTCTCACCGAGCGCCCACTTCATAGTTCCTGTTGTCATGGCCAGAAACTAACAGCAATTCATCCACAAGGTAAGAGTGAGCCTTAATTACGACTACTTCTCTCCCCTTTACTTCGCCGATGAAACGGCGAGATCTCCTGCGTGTAATTGAGAGGCGATCTCTCATGATGGAGTTAGAAATTACTTTCCGTGAAGGAAGTCGCCATTCGATTTTGACCATCGGTAGTTGCGTAACAGTTATCCCACGACATAGAGAAATTCACCCTGGCACAGTTGATGCAATCATGAAAGACTTGGAACCGGTTTTCGGAAAGAGGTGGCTCAGAAAATGAAGAGAGAAATCTTTCGTGTCAAAGCAATCAAAGAAGGAAAGTTCTACTCGATTCGATTTCCCGATTACCCTACACTCTTCACGCAAGCGACTCATGTACGCGAGATTGAATTAATGGCAAGAGATGTCATCAATCTCATGCTTGAAGTTCCGCTTGAAGAAATCAATCTAGAGGTCGAATTTATTTCTCCTGTCGCAATAACATTGTAGATTTCCTCTTAACCGAACCATCCACAGGTAAATACAGTGGCGCCCATAAAGATGGGAAAAGTATCAATGATGCGCCAATGGAAAATATCAGAAATTGGTGGAGCCATCTCCACTACTCATCAACACAGAAGCGCTCACTCTTAATCGTTGCAGGTTTAATACTTGCAACATCATCGTTCTTTATCCTTCGCACCTCCTCTCCTAGTGAGGCAATTACACCGCCTGCCCTCACCCTCGATGTTGCAGCCGTTGATATCACCGTCGATGTGCAAGGCGCTGTGGCAAAGCCTGGCGTATATAAATTAACGATCGGATCTCGAGTCGTTGATGCAATCAAGGCTGCCGGGGGAGTGACAAAGGCTGGAGATCCATCGGATCTCAACCAGGCGCGAATCGTCGCCGATGGTGAGCAGATATATGTCTATGCCAAGAGCGGAGGCACCTCCGTGAAGAAATCAACGGTAAAGGTAAAGCCCCAGGGGTCAGCTTTCGTCCTCATCAATCGTGCATCAGCGAAAGAGTTTGAAGCACTTGATGGAATCGGCCCCGTCCTTGCAACTCGCATCGTCGCATTCCGTAAAGCAAATGGGCCTTTCGCATCTATCGATGATCTATTGAAGGTCCCAGGAATTGGAGCGGGAACGCTATCGAAGTTCAAGACAAAAGTGCGCGTGTAGTAGATAGTCGCGCACTGGCACTCGGTGGTGCGACATGGGCGGGAGCGCTGGCGCAGAGTTGGTTATATCCGGGAACTCTGATTGCTATCGGCGCTCTCGCCCTTCTGCTCTTCCTTAAAGTTAAACGTGCTAGCGCAGTTGTTCTGGTTACAGCACTTCTCTTCGGCTCAGCTCTGATGTCGATGCGACAATATTCCATTGCCGCAAGCGAGCTTCGATCGCATTATGGCGACAACTTCTCCTTCGAAGCACGTGTGCGCACAGATCCTGTTGCAACAACTCCCAAGGTGCTCGGAAGAAATTACGCGGATCGAAAATTCTCATTCCTTGCTGCAACTTCCTATGGACCAATCCGCGTCATCACATCAAAGTCATCTGCACATGGTTTGCTTCCTGGTCAGAAGATTCGGATTACTGGCCGAATTCTCCAAACAGATGAGAGACGCGTTGCAGCGTTAGTCATTACGACTTCACCGATACGCGCCTTGGCGCCTCCATCTCGATGGGCATCTGCTCTTGCATCAATTCGCACCGGGCTACGAGAGGCAAGTGGCGGCGGAGATGCCGGAGCGCTTATCCCCGGAATGGTGATTGGTGATACCGCAAAGCAGAGCGCAGATTTCAAGAACGATATGCGCAGGGCAGGGCTTACTCATTTAGTTGCAGTCAGTGGCGCTAACTTCGCAATTGTCTCTGCCTTTTTCCTCTGGTGCATGCAATTTCTCTTTCGCAGAATTCCAGCACGCCTTGCCACCACCGCAATAGCCCTCGCCTGCTTTATCGCTCTCGTTCGTCCATCTCCATCTGTCTTGCGAGCGGCAGCAATGGCTGCGGTCATGTTGATAGCTATGTCGAGAAAAGTTGCCGGAGACTCACTTCCAGCTCTTGGCTTTGCAATGGCCGCAGTTGTTGCAATTGATCCATGGCAATCGCGTGACCCGGGTTTTGCGCTCTCAGTTCTTGCCACTGCAGGGTTATTAATTCTGGCACCGCGCTTGACCACCTACTTTCAGCGATGGCTGCCGGAGAAATTTTCAGCAGTGCTGGCAATTCCGATTGCTGCACTTTCTCTCTGCCTGCCCATCATCGTCGCACTCTCTGGATATATCTCGCCCATTTCAATAATCGCTAACATCGTTGCAGCGCCCTTTGTCGCACCAATAACAATTCTGGGATTTATTGCAGCGTTAATCTCGCCGCTCTCTCCAACAATTGCTCATGCTTTGCTCTTGCTCATTCGCCCCTTCGCTCTTCTCATTACCTCTATTGCGCGATGGGCGGCGCACTTTCCCGTACTAACAATTCGCACGGGAGTGATTGGCTTTCTCGCTTCGCTTGCCACAATTCTCCTTCTGATTACTTTTCGCAAGAAAGCGGTGGCCCTTCTCATCATCGTCTCCATTACTCTCTTGTGGTGGGGGCGATTTCCTGCAGGGGATTGGGATCTCTTCATCTGCGATGTTGGACAAGGTGATGGTTATGTCATCAACCTTCACGACAATCGAGCAATCGTTATTGATGTGGGGCCAGATCCCACTGCAATCGATCAATGTCTTCGCCGATTACATATCAACACTATTGCGCTCTTGATTCTCACCCATCCTCACGCAGATCACATTGGTGGGCTGGCAGGTGCGCAAAAAGGTCGCACCGTTGAGGCTGAGTGGTTTGGAAATATTGCAGCAGGCACCACTGCACATATCGGCCAGTACTCCATCGAAGTTCTCTGGCCGGCAACGGTCGGAGCATTGGATGAGAATCCCAATAATGTCAGCATCGCAGCGGTCATTAAGAGCGGCGACCTTACCCTCTTTGCATCAGGAGATATCGAGCCCCCGGTGCAAGAGAAGTTACGAGGCAAGATCGGAAGAGTCGATATCTACAAGGTTGCCCATCACGGTTCCAGATATCAGGATCTGACTTTGATGCGTGAATTAGCCCCATCGCTAGCTCTCGTCAGCGTGGGCGAAGGCAATTCATATGGACATCCCGCAGATTCCACCATTGCAGCCCTTGAGCATCTTCACGCTAAAGTTCTGCGTACAGACCGAGATGGTGCAGTCGCAGTGGCGGCGCATAACCACCGATTAACCATTTAAACGCAGAATTCAAAGCCACACCTGATCAGCTGGGGATAGGAGAGTAGGAATGAACGCCCTCTATCTACTCCTCGGCGGCGAAGGCGCACTTGCAGATCGCGCCATGACAAAACTCAACGCCCAACTCAAAGAAGAGAATGCGGAAGTGACAACTCTTACCGCAGGTGATGTGATCCCTGGCGATATTGCAGATGCACTTGCGCCATCACTTTTTTCTGAACGTCGCGCACTCGTATTGAAAGACCTTCAAGATCTCGATGATGAATGCAAAGATGAGATCACGCGCTATCTCAATAACGTTGATCCAACAACAACGGTCATCTTTATCCATAAGGGTGGAGTCAAAGGTAAAGCGCTCCTTGATGCAATCAAGAAGGCAAAGCCCGAGATCATCGCTTGTGATGCGCTGAAGAAGGAAGCCGAGAAAGAGCAGTTTGTGAAAGAGCTCTTCCTCGATAGCGGTCGTAAGGCAACGCCGGGTGCGGTCAAAGCGCTAGTAGGTGCCCTCGGTTCCGATCTTCGCGAACTCCAACAGGCTGTCTCACAACTTGCACTTGATGCTCCAAAGGGTGCAATCGATGAAGAGATCATCGATACATTCCATAAGGGGCGTATCGAAACAACAGGTTTCGATGTTGCAGATGCAACCCTTGATGGCGATCTTCCAACAGCTCTTGTCACACTGCGTAGCGCGCTGGAGACAGGCACCGATCCCGTCATGGTGACATCTGCCATCGCATCCTCTCTTCGAAACCTCGCAAAAGTTTCGGGCACCAACCGAGGCGCAAAATCCTTTGAACTCGCAGGCGAACTCGGAATGGCTCCCTGGCAGATCGATAAGGCCCGTCGCCAATTAGCGGGCTGGACCCCTCGAGGTATCGCCTCAGCCGTTGAGGCGGTGGCCAAGGCCGATGCCGATGTAAAGGGCGCCAGCTCTGACCCGATCTTTGCCCTCGAAAAGGCGCTCGCCACCATCGCCGCCGCCCGGGCAGCTCGCTAGGCCCTCGCACCTCGATTTTGGGCTCATAGCCTCGCGCTGATAGCCTACGACCCTGCTCAATCCGCCGGATTGGCGAGTTTGACCAATATTTCATCGAAAAGCACAGGAGTTCTACACGTGGCAAATATCAAGTCGCAGATCAAGCGTATTAAGACAAATGAGAAGGCACGCCTTCGCAACAAGTCTGTTACTTCAGCATTCAAGACAGCTGTTCGCAAGTTCCGCGATGCTGCTGCAAAGGGTGACGCTGCTGCAATCACAACAGAACTCCGCGCTGCATCAAAGGCGCTCGATGTTGCTGTTGCAAAGGGTGTTATTCACAAGAACTCAGCTGCTAACAAGAAGTCTTCAATGGCTAAGGCAGCTGCAAAGGCTGGCGCTCGCTAATTTCGCGAACGCCAACCACTCAACTCTTTACTACCTATAAGGCGGTCTCTTAAGTGCCAGCAATTAGCATTGCCAAGGCGCCACAACCGGCTTCAACAAATCCGGCGCAGATTCGTAACTTCTGCATCATCGCCCACATCGATCACGGTAAATCAACACTTGCCGATCGCATGCTCCAAATTACCGAGGTCGTTGAAGCACGTTTGATGCGCGCCCAATATCTCGATCGTATGGATATCGAACGCGAACGCGGAATCACAATTAAGTCTCAAGCTGTTCGACTTCCATGGAGATCTGGAATCGATGGCCAGGAATACATCCTCAACATGATCGATACACCTGGTCACGTTGACTTTACCTACGAGGTATCGCGCTCGCTCGCTGCATGTGAAGGCGCTGTCCTACTCGTTGACTGTGCACAAGGAATTGAAGCGCAGACACTTGCAAACCTTTATCTTGCGATGGAAAACAACCTCACCATCATCCCTGTTCTCAATAAGATCGATCTTCCTAATGCTCAGCCAGATAAATTTGCGGCAGAGCTTGCAGGTTTGATTGGTTGCAAAGTTGAAGATGTATTACGTGTTTCAGGTAAGACTGGCGATGGCGTTGCAGAACTTCTAGACCAGATTGTTGATTTGATTCCAGCACCTGTTGGAGATCCTGAAGCACCTGCTCGCGCACTGATCTTTGACTCTGTCTACGATGCATATCGCGGAGTTGTTACCTATGTTCGCGTTGTCGATGGCCACCTCAAACCGCGCGAGCAGATTCAAATGTTCTCAACTGGCGTCAAGCATGAAGCTCTCGAAATCGGCGTTATCTCACCAGAACCACTGCCATCAAAGGGCCTTGGCGTTGGCGAGGTGGGTTATCTGATTACTGGTGTGAAAGATGTTCGCCAATCACGAGTCGGTGACACCATTACAAACTTTGCTCGTCCAACTAAGGAAGCGCTCGGTGGATATAAAGATCCAAAGCCGATGGTCTTCTCTGG
>CANGLK010000043.1 GCA_947454735.1 Candidatus Nanopelagicaceae bacterium | reverse complement strand
TCCGTAGCATTTTCGCACTTCCAGTCGTAGCCTTCACGAAGAAATTAGATTTTCTACTTTCTTCGTGATTGGAAACGCCTATGACAGGCTGGATTTCAGATTTTATGAATCGCCCTGCAACGTACCTCAAATCAGGATGGTTGCAGATTTCTGTATCAAATATGTTAGTAATCCTGCTCATGCTGACGATTTTTGCTCTTGCCATCTACCTGCCCTTTCCAAAAGGTGAGGATGAGTCACAGGAGCCGCGGGCATGAGCGAAATGTGGACGTCGAAGTTACGTACGAAGTGGCAGAAGAATCTGCCCATTGAAAAACTTCTACCCGATGATCAACCTGCATATGTTGCATCCTGGATTTATGTATTTGGTGTTCTTACCCTCTCCGCGTTAGCAATGATAATTGCATCCGGCATTGTCTTAGCTTTCCAAGGACCTGCTTGGTATCACACATCAGATACAGGCAAATTCATGAATAGCATGCACTTCTGGAGCGTTCAACTATTTTTTGTATTCATGGTTATCCATCTATGGGGCAAGTTCTGGATGGCAGCATGGCGCGGAAATCGCTTTAGGACATGGGCCACAGGCGCAGTTGCGTTTATCTCATCTATTGCAACAGCCTTTACGGGCTATTTAGTGCAAACCAATTTTGATTCGCAGTGGATTTCATTCGAAGCCAAAGATGGTTTCAATTCAATGGGTGTTGGAGCATTTTTCAACGTGACAAACCTTGGACAAATGCTTCTTCTACACGTTGCCTTCCTGCCTCTGATTCTTGGAGTTCTCACAATCGTTCACGTACTTATGGTTCGCAAACGTGGCGTTGTTCCACCAATTGATGCAGTGCCGACGATTGCAAGTGGAGGATCACGATGAGCCTCAATAAAGAGTTAAAGCATGAATTTGATGCCGCACCTTGGCGCGGGAAAACAAAGCGATATGACATTGTCAAAGAGGGAACGATTGCACTGGCAATTGTCGCAATATTGGCTTTGTCTCTTTCGCTTCTCATGGGATCGCCTGATGAAACTCCGTTGACCTTTAAGGGATGGGCTGTAAGTAACTCAGATAATTTCTACGCAACCACGGTTCAGGAATTAGCTGGCACAAGCGGAACAGCAACTTATGGAGCTCCCTATAACAAGGCTAGCGATGGATTAAACGCTGGTCCTCTTTGGCCTCAAAAGTGGATGGGCGTAACCCATCCAATTGATTCGGTCAATGACTTTGTTATTTCACCGTTAAGCACTCAGGTTATGTCTACAGAGATTGCAAGCGCGGTCGCAACTTGGAAGACGGCTTCTGCACAGCAAAAGCAGGACTGGGCAACTGCCTATGACGATGCAATTACCAAGGCTGAGGGAAAAATAAGTGCCGTTCCAGCAGGTGCATATGGTCCAGTTCCGGCGCTTGCCCAAGGCTTGACCGATATGGCAAAGGGTGGCGCCCTTGATGCTGCTTTACTGTCGCAAGGTGGTTTTTTCCAAACTGATAACACCAAGCAAATTTTATTCTTCGGTGATGGTTCCTATCTAGATGATGCCGGCACTGCAGCTAATTTGCAGGGTGGCACATGGGGAATGATGAATGAGACAGGTCGCTACCCAGGGCAAGCTTGGTTGTGGCTCTATTCATTCTGGTATCAAATTCCTCCATTTAACAATGAAGAATCAAAACCAATTGGCGCAAATGCCGATCTCTACATCATGCTCATTATGGGAGTCATGTCGGCTGGATTGGTCTTTATTCCATTTATTCCTGGAGTAAAGAGTTTGCCAATGCGCATTCCAATTCATAGAGGAATCTGGCGCCAGTATTACGAAGAGAACGGTATTAAGCGCCGTAGAAAGTAAAACTCGTAAACCCTCTCTAGAACTTAGGGAGGGTTTACTTTTGCTCATCTGTTACTGAAATTGTGTCCTAGGCGGGAGTTGAACCTGCGACCTACCGCTTAGGAGGCGGTTGCTCTATCCACTGAGCTACTAGGACTTATGCCATCGAGTACGGCTGATGTGCTTGGCAAAGGTTATCGGTATAGGTAGCCTTCGCATGAATCGCTAGATTATTTGAGTCCACGAGGGGCTCTTAAACGTACGAAAGGCCATTCCCATGAGAGCGCTCGTTATCGGCGCAGGCGGAGTTGGCAGCGCAATCGCAAATATCGCATCTCGTAAGCCATTCATCACTGAATTAGTGATTGCGGATTACGACCTTGCACGTGCAACTGCTGTCACTTCTAAAATCCAAGACCCACGATTTTCTGCAGTGGAGGTGGATGCCAGCGATCTGGTCGCGCTCGAAGGACTTATTCGTAAAGTTGCTCCTGATGTCGTCGTCAACGCAGTAGATCCACGCTTTGTAATGAATATCTTTAACGCCGCAAAGAACACTTGCGTTAACTACATTGATATGGCGATGTCACTTTCTATCGCTCATCCAACTGATCCATTTAACAAAGTCGGCGTAATGCTCGGCGATGATCAATTTGCTCAACACGATGCATGGGTCAAGCAAGGTAATTACGCACTTGTTGGAATGGGTATCGAGCCAGGTATGAGCGATGTCTTTGCTCGCTATGCGCAGGATTATCTCTTCAGTGAAATCGATGCGGTAACAATTCTCGATGGCTCTAATCTGACAGTTGATGGATATGAATTCGCTCCATCATTTTCCATCTGGACAACTATTGAAGAGTGCCTCAATCCTCCTTTAATCTGGGAGAACGGTGGCTTCCACACCTCTCAGCCATTTACTGGCGGTGTGACATTTGATTTCCCAGATGGAATAGGCCCGGTCGAGTGCGTTGATGTTGAGCACGAGGAAGTTGTTCTCATCCCAAAGAAAATCAAGACGAAGAAGGCAACTTTCAAATACGGCCTTGGCAATGACTTTATTGAAAAACTCAAGACGATTCATGCTCTTGGTCTTTCAAAGAAAGAGAAAGTTAATTACCGCGGTATGGAGATTGCGCCTCGTGATTTCCTTGCATCGCTCTTGCCAGATCCAGCAAAGATTGGCCCAATGATGCACGGTAAGACTTGTGCCGGTGCGCATATTGCTGGAAAGAATAAAGACGGCCAGCCATATGCCTGCTATATCTATAACGTCGTAGATAACGAATGGTCGATGAAGAACTATGGCGATCAGGCAGTTGTCTGGCAGACCGCAATCAATCCAGTTATTGCAATGGAATTGATTTCCAATGGAACCTGGAAGCCAGAGGGTGTTGTTGGACCAGAGTGGTTAGAACCAAAGCCATTCCTTGATCTCATCGAAGATTACGGAAGCAGTTGGAATATCCGCGATGAAGATCCTGCAGGACTCGGGGCATAAATGTCTAAGAAGTGGGCGCTCATAACTGGAGCAACCGTTGGGATTGGCGATTGCTTTGCTCGCCACCTCGCAAGCGAGGGATATAACCTCGTCATCAATGCACGGAGCAAAGATAAGTTAGAAGAGCGCGCAGAGTTCCTCCGCAATAACTTCAAGGTCGAGGTAGTAGTTCTCGCAGCAGATCTTGCGACTGAGTGCGAAATAGTTGAGAAGTACCTCCAATCTAATGAGGTTGAGGTGCTCATCAATAATGCTGGATTTGGTCTTAACCAGTCATTCTTATCTAGCTCAATTGAAGATGAAGAGCGCGTACTCGATGTCTTGGTACGTGCACCAATGCGATTGATGCACGCTGTACTGCCACAGATGCGCAAGCGTGACTCTGGACTCGTCCTCAACGTCTCATCTACTGCAGCATTTATTGCAGGAGGCCACTACAGCGCCGCAAAGTCATATGTAACGGTGATGTCAGAGTCGCTCCACACGCAGATGTTGCCGACAAATGTGAAGGTGACATCCCTCAATCCGGGCTTTGTTCATACAGAGTTTCATCAGCGAGCTGGAATGAAGATGGGCGCGATTCCTGACTTCATGTGGCTTGATGGTGATTTTCTTGTAAAGAAGGCGTGGGCAGATGCTCTCAAGGGCAAGGCAATCAGCATTCCTGGGTGGCAATACAAGCTACTGAGATTGATCATCGCTATCGCTCCACGCCCTTATGTTCGAAAGATGGGGATGTCCCTCCGCACTAAACAGAGGTAATTCACATACTTTTCACCGCTTGGCAGGGCTTAATCAGAGGCTCGAGTTAGTACCATTGCGGCATATCAACGAAAGGTTCCTCATGATTCGTAAGGTCACGCTCTCTCTTCTCGCTGCAGTTCTTGTAGCTGGAACAGTGACTGCAGTTCCCGCAAGTGCAGCAACAAAGATCAGCAATGGTGTTGCTTGCTCCAAGGTGAACGCAACTACAAAGGTTTCTGGCTACTCATACAAGTGCGCTAAGAACACTATGGTCAAGAATTCTAAGCTCACCTGGCTCTCAGTCGAGTGCCTTGCAGCGATCAAGTCATACGATGCAGCAATCAAGGCGAAGACAGATCTTGCCAATGTTGCAGATCAGACAGCATCTCTCGATGCAGATTTAGCAACTGCAACAGCGGCGTTAACGAAGACTTCTGCAGCACTTGATGCAGCAAAAGCCCAGATTACTAAGTCGCGCACGACTCTCAATGTGACTACAAATCCAACAGAGAAGCTTGCACTCTCCAATGCAATCTCAAAGCTTGCGAATGCGATTCTGATCCTTACAACAAGCCGTTCAAAGCTTGATTCACAGGTAAAGGACCTCATGTCGAAGAAGGCGCTTCTTGCAAGTGCTCCAGAGCAGCTCGCATCGAATGTGACTGACTCGCAAGCATCAGCAAACCTTCTCTGTGCCAAGGGCTTCTAACTCAGTAGCTACCTCTTATAGATAAGGCTCCCCCTATTGATAGGTGGGGGCCTTTTCTATTTACTCATCCGGTGTCACGGAGAGCTCACCTTCTGCTTCCGGGATTGGTGACCATCGATATCGTGTGGCGGATACTCTCCCCCATCGAGTCCGCTCTCCGTGACCTCTATCTTTACAATGTAATTTGGGTTGTTGCTCTACTGATGATTCTCTACGCACCGCTCCAACTTGATCGCGTAGCTCTTGCTGCTATAGCTCTCGCAATTACCTTCTGGGGATTTGGTTCACTGGCTGCGAGTATCGATGAATTTATAGTTGAATCGCCCCGCTTCACCCTTGCAACTCAAATCCTCTACACGCTCTTCTATCCACTGATGCTCATTGCAATACCAAGGCTCTCGACCCTTCAATCCAAACTCCGGCCAATAGAACTACTAGATTCGTTGATATTTGGTCTTGGATTTACCTCTATCGTTGCAATATTTCTCCTAGTCACAATATTTCCAGCTGGAAGACTCTTTGCATCTGAGGATTTCTTCTCAATCTTCTATCCGGTTGGCGATGTAGCTCTACTACTCATCGCCCTTACTACCTTAATTACCAAAGGTTTTCATCCTCAATTGGCGGTCTTCACACTCGGAACCCTTGTATTTGCAGCTACCGATATCTACTATCTCTGGCTTTCAATCAACAATCAATACAATTTTGGCGCCGTCGCTGATGCCGGTTGGCTCTTGGCAATCTCTCTCATCGCTATCGCCTTGTCACTGAAAGGATCCGGTAGATCAAGCGTCGAACCAATCCATCCGGCACTTGTTGCAATCTCTATCTTTATTAGCCCAATCCTCCTTGCCATTAGTGCCCTACGACCCAATATCTTCCCGATTTATATTCTTATTCCATCCATTGCAAATTTGATTCTCGCCTTCATCAGAATGAGTACCACGTTACGAGAGGCACGAGCTTTGAGCGATGAAAGAACTCTTGCACGAACCGATGAATTAACTGGGCTTGCCAATCGTAGAAGGCTTCTCACAGAGCTAGATGGCTTTTCGCATGTAGAGGGAGCGCTTCTCTTACTGGATCTTGATGGATTTAAACCGGTCAATGATCAATATGGCCATGAAGTCGGCGACCTCATCTTGCGACAAGTTGCTCAACGTTTCACTCGGACCGCTCCGACAAGTTCAATCATTGCCCGCCTTGGCGGTGATGAATTCGGAATCTTATTACGGGGAAATTATGAAGAGACTCTAGAGATTGCTCATGCGCTCAGGGCTGCACTGAGTTACCCATTCACTGTGCAGGGTCAGAAGATTTCAGTGGGAGTAAGTGTAGGAATAGCTCATAATGATGGTGCAGGTAATTTGATGAAGAGAGCCGACAATGCGATGTATCGAGCTAAGCAGTCGGATGTGGGGGTAGCTCAACCTTGATCTCTTTGAGTCGTTCAAGAGATTCAACGCGTTCTACTGCATGATCCACTATGCGCTCTGGGTAACCGTGGCTATAGCCGTCGAGATAGAGCCATGGCTCATGGATATCGCTACCCGTGAGGTGAGCAAGCTCAGGCACATATTTACGAATGTAGGCGCCATCCGGGTCAAATTTCTTACCCTGTTCGATTGGATTGAAGACCCGGTAATACGGTGAAGCATCTGTACCGGTACCAGCCGTCCACTGCCATCCGTGGGCATTTGATGCCACATCAAAATCAACGAGGTGCTCTTTAAAGAATTCAGCACCATGCCGCCATTCAAGATGGAGATCTTTCACTAAGAATGAGGCGACGACCATTCGGGTGCGATTATGCATCCATCCTTCTAGAAGAAGTTGACGTATCGCTGCATCGACAAATGGGAAACCTGTCTTGCCCTCTCGCCATGCCTTGAGCTGCGCACCAGGTTCGTTGTAACGCATCGCTTTGAATTTATCAGAGTAGTAGTCGTTCTCTGTATGCGGATTGTGAAAGAGAACATCTGCATAGAACTCACGCCAAGCAATCTCTTTGCGGAAGGTGTCATGAGCCTTTGAATCGCCGAGACCCGCGAGAAGAGTGCGTGGATGGATCTCGCCAAATTTGAGGTGCGCTGACATCTTGGAAGTTCCATCTACTCCTGGAACATTTCGATTCTCGTCATATTGATCGAGTGCGTTCTTAGCAAAGAATTTAAATCGCTCGAGCGCTGCTGCTTCTCCGGCAGGTGTGATAATTGCACCTTCAGGTAGCGACCAATCAGGAAAGTTGCGATCCTTCTCAGTCGGCATAGCAACTGGAATATTTGTTGGAGTCGGCGCAGGTGCACGCCATCCATGGATGCACCAATTCTTATAGAAGGGTGTGTAGACCTTGTAAGGAGTTCCATCGGTTGGCTTTACAACGCGCCCAGGTGCGACTGCATATGGACTTCCGGTTGCAATGAGGTTGAAACCCGCAGCTCTTACCCTGGCATCACGGGCGGCGCCATATGGCTCCATCTCATGTGAGATATGAACTTCATCAGCACCGTAACGCGCCTGCAACTCTTTCAATACGTCAACGACATCGCCTACCATCACATGGAGGCCACCGTTGAGTGATGCATCGAGTGCGCGCAGCGATTGCCCAAGATAAGCAAGACGCTTCGAACCCGCAGCATTAATCAGTGAAGGGTCGAGAATAAAGACAGGGACAATTTCGTCACTATTCTTCAGGGCTTCGTTCAATGCTGGATGATCACCGATTCGTAGGTCTCGGCGAAACCAAAGTATTGAATGCTTCAATTACTTGTGAAGCTGCTCGACAGTTGCATCCCAGCCAGCCACATCTTCAGGCTTACGTGGACCCTTGCCTACATAGCGAGCTGATGGACGGATCAAACGACCTGTGCGCTTCTGCTCGAGAATGTGTGCTGACCAACCTGCAGTACGTGCAGCTGTAAACATAGATGTGAAAAGTGGTGCTGGAACTTCTGCGAAGTCCAAAATAATTGCAGCCCAGAACTCAACGTTTGTTTCAAGGACGCGATCTGGTTGGCGCTCACGAAGTTCCTTAAGCGCAGCCTGCTCGAGAGCCTCTGCAACTGCATAACGTGGAGCGTTGAGCTCTTTAGCTGTGCGGCGAAGTGTGCGGGCGCGTGGATCTTCTGCGCGATAAACGCGGTGACCGAATCCCATCAAGCGCTCCTTGCGATCAAGAAGTCCCTTAACGTATGCCTCTGCATTACCTGTCTTCTCAACTTCTTCAATCATATGGAGAACGCGTGATGGTGCTCCACCGTGAAGTGGGCCTGACATCGCGCCAATTGCACCAGAAAGTGCTGCTGCAACATCTGCACCTGTTGATGCGATAACGCGTGATGTAAATGTTGATGCATTCATTCCATGCTCTGCAGCTGAAACGAAGTAAGCATCGATTGCACGAACGTGAAGTGGATCAGGCTCTCCGCGCCAGCGAATCATCATGCGTTCAACAACTGTATGCGCCTTATCAATCTCTGATTCAGGAACTGCAGGTGCGATAACGCCGCGAGCAGCCTGTGCGAGGTATGAAAGAACCATGACTGATGCACGTGCAAGGTTGCTACGTGCTTCTGCGTCATCAATATCGAGAATTGGCTTGAAGCCCCATGCTGGTGCGAGCATTGCAATCGCTGATTGAACATCGACGCGCACATCACCTGAGTGAACAGGAAGTGGGAATGGCTCAGCATTTGGAAGACCTGGGTTGAACTCATCATCAACGAGAAGTCCCCATACATTTCCGAAAGAGACTCGACCTACGAGGTCTTCAATATCAACACCGCGGTAACGAAGCGCGCTACCTTCTTTATCTGGCTCTGCAATCTCTGATTCGAATGCAATGACGCCTTCTAGGCCTGGCTTGAAATCATCTGACACGTGAGTTCTCCTCTAGTGAGTAAATCTGAGGGTAATTCTGCACCCGCTCAAGGGGTCTTGGCGACCAGAAGGGTGGGAGATGCACTCATAGTAAAAGTGAGGTTCGATACACCTATGAGCGCAGAGACTGAGAATGAGACCACCCGTCAGGCCCTAGACATCAGAAAAGATGTGGCAGCGATGCGCCGCTCCTACGGAGTCGAGGGAATCACAGACCTCGGCGCCGATCCCTTCATCCCGTTTACTGATTGGCTCCATGAAGCTGCAGCAAATCCATTTATCATCGAAGCAAATGCGATGGTTCTTTCTACCCTTGGAAGCGCTGCGGATGGGTCTGATGCAATTTCAACTCGAACTGTTTTATTGAAAGATATCTCTGAAGGCGGATTTACATTCTTTACAAATTACAACTCTCGGAAAGCACAATCAATTGAATTGTTTTCACAGGTCACGCTTCTCTTTCCTTGGTATGCAAT
>CANGLK010000042.1 GCA_947454735.1 Candidatus Nanopelagicaceae bacterium | reverse complement strand
GAGTTCTGCAAGATTGACTTCTTCTTAAAATCACCAGGTGTTAAACGATTGAGCGCTTCACAGACTTCGATGTAGCCCATATAAGGAGCCGTTGTGAAGTTTGTATGTGTAAATGCTGCAACGGCTTCTTGAACGCGCTCTACGACGAGAGGTGCCGCATTTCCTACATTGACAACACCGATACCCGCGCCGAGATCGATAATGCGATTGCCATCGATATCTTCGAGAATTGCATCAGATGCACGCTTAATAATGACAGGAATTGCAGTTCCTAGTCCCCCAGATACCGCCTCTTTGCGACGCTGCATCGCTGCAGTGGAAAGTGGCCCTGGAATCTCAGTGGCCAAGTGGCGTGATTGTGGGAGTTTTTCTGTCATGGCATAAGTCTAAGCCCTGATAAATAATGCGCTAGCCCAACCCGTAGACTTCACCCTATGAGTGACCTCCGCAACAGCGCACCTCTCCTTGATGCTTACCTGGCTTACTTTGAGAGCACTCGCACACCTTTTACTATTCCAGGCCATAAGCAGAAAGCTTCTCGACTTGATACCGGTCTTGGCTCTGTTGTCGATGGAGATACACCGCTCTACGGCGGTCTAGATGAAATTAAGTTAACGAATCAGACTTTGAAGAAGGCAGAGAAATTAGCTGCCGAACTCTGGGGCGCAGATTACGCTCGCTTTTCTACCGGCGGATCTACTCACGCCAACCAAGCAATCGTTCTTGCACTTGGAGCCCCAGGCGACAAGGTCGCAATCTCTAGAACAGCACATCGCTCAATTCTGAGTGCGCTCGTCCTTGCAGGTTTGGAACCAATCTGGATGTCACCAGATATTGATGAGGCAACTGGAGTTCCGATTGGAATTGGTATTGCGCAGCTGGAGAAAGCGCTTGAAGAAAATCCGATTGCAGTACTTCTCACAGAACCGGGTTACTTGGGAACCATCTCTGATCTTCCGACTTTGATTGAAGCAGCACATAAGAAATCTGTACCCGTAATTCTTGATGCAGCATGGGGCGGGCACTTTGGTTTCCATCCAGAACTTCCCAAGCATGCATTTCAATTAGGCGCCGATGCACTTATTACAAGCGTGCATAAAGCTCTACCTGGATATAGCGCTTCAGCCTTATTGCTAGCACGCGGTCAATACCTCAATCTCGATCGCTTGGAACAGAGCTTTGAGACAACTCATACAACTTCTCCAGCGGGTGCCCCACTTGCATCGATTGATGCTGTGCGCGCACTTCTTCAGACTCGTGGAGTTGAGCTCAATACTCAACTACTAAAGAGCGTTGCTGAATTTAAGCGCACAGTTCAATCAGAGTTCGCTCTCCCTATCTTTCTCTACGAGAGCGACTTTCCTGCAGGTAGATTTGATCCATCGAAGATAGTGCTTCGGGTTCAGCAATTAGGCGCATCCGGTGTTGATATTGAGAACGATCTACAAGCGGCAGGTATCCGAGTCGAGATGGCCGATCGCGACACCATCGTCTTCCTTGCAACTCTCGCAGATGGCGCTGAAGATTTTTCAACTTTAGCTGATGCTCTCATTCCCATCTTAAAGCGCCACCAAGCACAGCGACGTGAGAGCGCAACAGCGCTGAGCTGGTCTGTACTTCCAATACGTGGAATCTCAATGCGGGATGCTTACTTTGCAAAGACAGAGATGGTTAATGCATCAAAGGCAGAAGGTCGAATCTCAGCGGACCTCATCGCGCCTTATCCGCCAGGAGTTGCAGTAGTTGCTCCAGGCGAAGTTCTGACAGCTCAGATTCTTGAAGGGCTAAAGGCATCGAAAGATGCAGGAGTGCGAATTGCATACGCGACAGATTCTTCCCTTACTACCTATCGAGTAGTTATCTAATCAAATTTAGTTATTGCATAAGAGTAATAATCGTGCGGAACTCCATCTTCGACAAAGAGTGCACGTAATACGCCTTCGAATTTCCAGCCAGCTTTTTCAAATGCGCGGCGCATCGCGATGTTGCTCTCATCAGTTGAGCCCTCAACGCGGTGTGCGCCATGAGTAAATGCATACTCAGCACCTGCTACGAGGGCCTCTGTTCCGATTCCTTTTCCGCGTACCTCTTCTGCCAGTTCTATTCCCATCTCAAGGGCTCCATCAGGTCGCGTGAAATTACACTTGCGAAGTTGAAAATCTCCGACGAGAACACCATCAAGATCAATTGCTAATTGGAGATAGTGATCATCCCAAGCGCCAATGTTCTTAAATCTCTGAAAGAATCGTTCTTTACGTTCCGAATCTCCGGCAAGTCCTCGAATTTCGCAAGCACGTTCAAATTCTTCAAAGCGATATGGGCGAACAATGACGCTCATTGCGTGCGGTGCACCTTGTGGTTTGCAGCTTGTGCAAGCGGACGGATAACCATAGTGTCCACATTAAAGTGATCTGGTAGAGATACAGACCATCTAATTGACTCTGCGACATCTTCTGCAGTCAATGGAGCGCCAACACCTTCATAAACCTTGGATGCTTTTGATGCATCTCCTCCGAATCGATTGACAGCAAATTCCTCTGTCTTGACCATTCCAGGTGCAATCTCGGTAATTCGAATTGGTTGGCCATTAAGTTCTAGACGCAAAGTATGAGCCACAGATGTCTCGGCAAACTTTGCCGCCACATATGAGCCACCATTTTCATAGGCACGGTGTCCCGCAGTTGAAGAAACAATAACAATATGCCCCTTCTCCTTCATCAGCGGAGTAATCGCCTTTGTCACACGAAGAGTTGCGATGACGTTGATGTCATAAGTCTTCTTCCAAATTTCAGGATCCCCATCGAGAACTGTTGCGGAATCAAAGGCGCCACCGGCGCAATTGACCAATAGTTCGACTTTTTTACCTGCACAGAATTGAGCGAGCGCATCAACATCAGATTGGTGTGTCAGATCTGCTGCAAAGATTTCAATTCCGTTAGCTGAAGCAGCGAGCGCCTCAAGTCGATCCTTGCGACGAGCCGTTGCAACAACTGTGAAACCTTCGCCCACAAGGGCCTTTACAGTTGCAGCACCAATTCCACTGCTTGCACCTGTAACTACTGCAACTTTGCTCTCAGACATTGGAGAAGGGTATCTACAAAGGGGCGAGAAGAGGAATACAATTTAAATATGAGTAATCAAATTGAAACCCTAATCGAATACCAGCTTGAAAATCGCGATAAGAAGACAGTGTTCTGGCGCGGAATTCTCGTGGTTCCAATGGTGGCCTTCCTCACGGCCTTTACTGAAATGGCACATTGGGGATGGACGAGTGGGTTTATCGTCTTGCCAACGCTCTTTGCGCTCGTTTTCAGAGGCAAGTACCCAAGCTATGTCCTCTCCTTTAATCACGCATTGATCGAACTTAACACTCGCATCACTGCATACATCCTTCTTCTCACAGATGACTACCCATCGATTGAACGAAATCCAAAGATTGCAGTCTTACTTCCAGATGTTGAAGGCGGCGCAAAGTTAGGTCGTGGAATTCAAGTTCTAAAGATTATCTTTGTGATTCCACTCGTGATCGTTGGATTTATTTACACAATCGCAGCAGCCTTCACAACCATTGCTGCATGGATTCACACCTGGTCAACAGGTCGTTATCCAGAGTGGGCGTTGCACATCGTCCTTGGGACACTTCAGTATTGGAACCGAATTACTGGTTATGCCCTCTTGATGGTCACAGACGAATACCCACGTTTTACTCTCTAACTTTATTTATTAGTGCAGAGATAGAGGTTAGTTGTTGGCGCACTTGAATCGATAGAGCAGTTGGCAGATACCCAGGTTGAGATTGAAGAACTCGCCTGGGTATTTCCATTTCTGCTTTCGCCAATTCCACCAACCATCACGTAACGGATATCGCCGGCCTTTACCAACTCTTTAAACTTTGCAAGAGTCGGCGTTGGATCTTCTCCATCAAATCCTCCAACTGGCATGACGTTCTCACCTGTAGCAGTGATGTATGCAGCGGCTGTTTGCGCTCCGAAAGTTACGAGCAAGAACTTTGCTCCCTCTCGATGTGACTTCAAGTAAGAGATCACCTTTGAATTATCTTGCTCACCAAAATTCATTCCACCTGCCGGGAAGTTGCCACCTATCGGCGACTTTCCACCTTGTGGTGGGAATCCTCCACCTGGGAACTTTCCACCTTGTGGTGGGAATCCTCCACCTGGGAACTTTCCACCTTGTGGTGGGAATCCTCCACCTGGGAACTTTCCACCTTGTGGTGGGAAACCTCCGGCTGCGTTATTGCTTCCGGGGCCACCTTGCGTTCCCCCAAATCCAGCATCACCTGCAACTGGATTAATCGAGTTCGTATGGTTGCGTACATCTACAGCCCATGCAGCAGGGGTAAAGATAATTCCTGCGAGAACGAGTGCTGGAATAAGAACTTTTCTAAAGTTCTCTCTCTCGCTAAAGAGAAAGATCATTGATAGCAGAATGATTGCAACTTGGGCGTAAGAAGCCCACTTCATGTAATTGCCATAGAGCGATGAGAAGTAGAGAGCGGATAGACCGGCGACATTTAATAGGAAAACAATGTGCCAATGTTTCGCCTCTTTCACCGCTAGGGCAATTGCGCCTGCGGAGAGAATTGAGACTGGAATAGCCAAAGAACTTGTATAGAACTGATGAATTCCAGCTACCGCCGAAAACATCGAGAAGAATGTGATGAGCCAGATTGAAAGGAAAATTACCACTGGTTTTGAAACTTTTAGAAGAAATAGAATCACAATTGAAGTCACTGCAGTCGGAATAATCCAAGCAATCTGCCCAGCTACTGCCGCACTAAAGATTCGACCAATTCCCGCCTTGCCGCCAAAAGGTGGAGTGAAAGATCTGAAAGTTGGATTGTCAGTCGCTGATGAGAGCGCTGAGCTAGTTGATGAGAATCTTCCAAGTCCGTTATAACCGAAGACCATTTCAAATGGGTTGTTGTGATAAGTACCGCCCACGTATGGACGGTGAGAAGAAGGCACTAGGGCAACGGTTACGATCCACGTCAATGAGAGTGCAAGTGATGTCATCCCAGCTATCAAGAGATCAATCGCTTTCTTACCTAAATCACCTGAGGTAAAGAACCAAGCAATGATAAGTGCTGGCCAGATTGCCCATGCTTCGAGCATGTAGGTATGAAATGCGAGAGCAATCCATGCTCCTGTAATAACTAAATACTTTCGACTGCTTTGAGTCAGCGCCTTTGCTGCGTAGAAGCCGGAGATTGCTAATGTCAGTAGAAAAAAAGATTGCGGTTGGTTGGATCGCGAGACTGCAATGACAATTGGTGTTGTTGCGGTAATTGCACCGGCGAGAATTCCAGCAGTACGTCCAAAGAGCATCTTCGTCGTAACCGAAACGAAAATAACAAGTGCCACTGTTGCTAGCGCATTCGGTGCCGTAATTGCCCAGGTACTAAATCCAAATACTCGCGCAAAGATTGCCGGTACCCAATACGAGCCTGGAATCTTGTCGAGGGTTACTGTCCCTGCAGGGTCAATTGCACCGAAGAAGAAGTTGCGGAAGTTAATGCTCATACTTCTTGCAATGGCTGCGTAATACTCAGATCTCGATACATCTTGAAGCTTCCAAAGGGTCAAAAGGCCAGAGGTTAGAGCAAGCGAGCCGATACTAAGCGCCCATTGCTTATCGCGAAGAATTCTCTCTTTCATGGCCAAAGGATGGCATCTCTTACTTAAGAATCGCTGAGAAATGACTTACACAAAGATGACTTGGGATGGTTTCGGAATAGTGGCATTCCATCCCAACTCATCGGCTAACCGCGTTGCCATAGCTTCTTGTGCGCCTTGTTCGCCGTGAATCACAAATACCTTCTCTGGCTTGGACGCTTTAGACATCCACGCAATTAGCTCATCACCATCTGCGTGCACTGAGAAACTCTCGACCTTTGCGATATGAGCTTGGACGGGAACAAAGTTTCCATGCATCTTTAGCTCTGTGACACCCTCTTCAAGTAAACGGCCACGACTACCGGCTGCCTGATAACCGACGAGAATTACTGTGTTCTTGGAATCAGGAAGCATATGTTCAAGGTGATGCACAACGCGACCACCGGTTGCCATTCCACTTGCAGAGATAATGATTGAAGTCTCAGAGATGTCATTGATTTTCTTTGATTCTTCAGTGGTGAGTGCCTGCATCAACTTTCCAGCATCAAATGGATCCTGATTGCTCCACCTCTGAGATACACCCTCGCGAATCTCTGCAGTATTCTGCGAAATTGCCTCACGATAGAAATTGAGTGCAGCAAGTGCCATCGGCGAATCAACGTAGATAGGGATGAGTGGAATGAGCTTTTTCTCCATGAGCTCACGGAGAGCCATCAAAATAACTTCTGTGCGATCGACAGCGAATGCTGGAATAAGAATTGATCCGCCACGTGTGATTGCCTCATTGAGTTCGCGTGCAAAATCTTCTGGCTTTGCATCGTGAATGCGATCTCCATATGTGGATTCTGTAATGATCGCATCAAATTTATCTTGCGGAGGATTGTCCGGGTTTGAAAGAAGTGGGTGATTGTTGCGTCCCATATCTCCTGTGAAGAGAAGTTTCTTTCCACCTATCTCGAGGACTACAAATGCCGAGCCAAGGATGTGGCCAGAGGGATACCAAGTGACCCAGGCGTCCTCTGCAACTTGAGTACGTGTATGGAATTGAACTCGCTTAAAGAGTTTTAGCGCGTTCTCTGCATCATCCACGTTGTAGAGAGCAAGAGGAACTTCATGCTTTGAATATCCCTTCTTTGCTGCGTATTTTGCATCTTCCATCTGTAAATGTGCTGAGTCGTGCAAAATCACGCTCGCTAATTCGGTGGTGAAGTGAGTTGCAAAGATTGGATTCTTGAAACCTTGTCGTGCAAGAAGGGGCAGGTATCCACAGTGGTCAAGGTGAGCGTGGGTCAATACGACAGAGTCAATAGTTGCTACATCGACGGGAAAAGGTTCCCAATTCTTCTTTCGGATTGATTTGACTCCCTGGAAGAGGCCGCAATCCACAAGAACTTTTGACTTTGCAGAGGTGACTAAGAACCGGCTGCCAGTTACGGTATCGGTTGCGCCAAGAAAGGCAATGGTTACTTCGCTCATAAATAGAGTCTAATCCTCAGCGTCGAAGTACTCTAGTGAAATGAAGTCGCCACTCAGCAACTTTCAAGAACGCATCCTTGGCGTTGATTTCCTGGCCGGCCTGGCGATAGTCGGCGCACTTCTCACTCGTGAATTTCTTGCGGCCGGAATTATCGCAATCATGCGCGCAACAGGTCGAGTCTTAGAGAGATGGGCCGAAGGCCAAGCCGAGCGTCAGCTGAAATCTCTCCTTTCTCGCATGCCGCGCCTGGTTCATCGAGCAACGAGCGATGGAACTCTTGAAGAGATTGAAATGTCAAAGATTCAAGTCGATGACACGCTTCTCGTGAGAACAGGTGAAATCACTGCTACTGATGGAATTTTGATCGACGCCGCAACTCTTGATGTTTCAGCGCTTAGTGGTGAACCCCTTCCAATCTCACGTGAAAAGGGAGATGAGATTTCGAGTGGAGTAGTGAATGCCGGTTCACCTTTCTACTTCACCGCAACAACAACTGCCGAAGCAAGTACTTATGCAGGAATCGTAAAGTTAGTGCAAGAGGCGCAGAAGAAGTCCGCGCCGGGAATTCGAATCGCAAATATGTGGGCTCTTCGATTTGTACCGGTTGCACTTCTCTTAGCTGGCGGTGCGTGGTGGGTTACCGGTGATGTCAAGAGAGCAATTGCTGTACTTGTCGTGGCAACGCCATGTCCATTGATCCTTGCGGTGCCTATCGCCATTGTTGCTGGCCTCTCACAGGCGGCTAAACACGGCGCGATTGTAAAAGGTGGCGCAATCTTAGAATTATTAGCAAATACAGAGACTGTGCTTCTAGACAAGACAGGAACGCTGACACATGGTGGACCCGCAATCACTGAAATAAATACTGCGCCAGGAATCTCTGATGATGAGCTGTTGACGCTCGCTGCATCAGTCGATCAATTCAGCCCTCATATCGTCGCAAAGGCACTTGTGACAGAGGCTCGAAAGCGCGGATTGATATTCCTTGAAGTGAGTGAAATTTCTGAGGATGCTGGACATCATATTGAGGGCGCTGTAAACGGTTCACGAATAAAGGTAGGTCAACTGCTTCACGATGCACCTTCTTGGCTTCACTTTACACACCCATTGATGGTCGCCGTAGAGCGTGATGATCTTCTCCTCGGAGTCATTGGATTGAAAGATCCCATTCGTCTCGAATCTCGCGCGATGGTTTCTGCACTTCGAGCTGCTGGGGTAAATCATATTGCTCTCGTTACAGGAGACCGCGAAGAGACAGCACAAGAAGTTGCCTCTTCTGTTGGAATTACAGAAGTTTTCTCAAAAATTACTTCAGAGGAAAAGTTGGAGATTGCAAGAAAAGCTCAGGCGAACGCCACTGGTTCTGTCGTTGTTGTTGGAGATGGAATCAATGATGCACCTGCACTTGCAGCGGCCGATGTTGGTGTGGCAATGGGTGCGCGTGGAGCATCAGCAGCAAGCGAAGCGGCGGATGTGGTGATCGTTGAGGATTCGATTGATCGCCTCGTTCATGCAATCAGAATTGCAAAGAGAAGTAAGAGGAAGGCTCTGCAGGCAGCTGGTATTGGAATGGGGCTCGCACTTCTGGGAATGATCTTCGGAGCGCTCGGACTTATCTCCCCCAGCCAGGGTGCATTTGCCCAGGAGTTCATCGATGTCATTGCAATCCTCTGGGCGTTGACCGCTTTACGTAGCTAGACTCCCGCACATGCATGAGTTCACACCAGAGATCGAAAAGGTCGCACAGGAGATTCTTGAGTATTCACTTACTCGCCTCAAAGATAATCCCCCTCTCGATGGACCGATGAGCGAGGCTGAACTCTTCTCAATCGTTGGCAACACGATTACTGAATCAGGTCTTGGTGGGAGTGAAGCCCTTCAACTCTTTACCCAAACCCTTGCACCTGCCTGTATCTCAACCGACCATCCTCGCTACTTGGCATTTATTCCATCTGCACCAACGGAGCTCGCAAACCTCTTTGATCTCGTCGTAGGTGCATCTGCTCTCTACGGTGGTTCATGGCTGGAAGGTGCCGGCGCAGTCTTTGCGGAGAATCAAACACTTCGTTGGTTATCTGATCTTGCGGGACTTCCAGAGAGCGCTGGTGGAGT
>CANGLK010000041.1 GCA_947454735.1 Candidatus Nanopelagicaceae bacterium | reverse complement strand
GTTCAAATTCGGTTATTCAACTGTGACTGATTTTGCCAAGTTACGTGGCTGATCAACATCAGTTCCACGCGCTACTGCAATCTCGTATGCAAAGACTTGCAATGGCACGGTAGCCAGTACCGGTTGGAAGAGCGGTGAGGCGACAGGAATACGAATGATGTGCTCTGCGCCAATAACTTCGGCGCCCTCAGGTGCGATGACAACAACTCGTGCACCTCTTGCTTTAACTTCCTGAATATTGCTGAGCATCTTCTCATCGAGCTGGTGATCATCTGCAGGAGGAAGAATTGCAATAACTGCAGTGCCCTCTTCAATCAGCGCGATTGGACCATGCTTAAGCTCGCCACCTGCAAAGCCTTCAGCGTGAATGTAGGCAAGCTCTTTTAACTTAAGCGCACCTTCGAGAGCGACGGGGTATTCAATTCCGCGACCTAAGAAGAGCACAGTGTTGTTCTTAACAAATTTACGAGTGAGTTCACGAAGCGGTTCAATTGTCTCGAGGATCTGCTCAACCTGGCCCGGCAGTTCAAGCATCTCGTTATAGAGATCGCGTACCTGGCTATCTGTGAGTGCGCCACGAACCTGAGCGAGCTTGAGGCCAATTAAGTAAACAGCCACAATCTGAGTAAGGAATGCCTTTGTAGATGCAACTGCAATCTCAGGGCCAGCATGTGTGTAGAGCACTGCATCTGATTCGCGTGGAATCGTTGAAGAATTTGTATTGCAGACAGCAAGTACGCGTGCGCCATTTGCCTTTGCATGGCGAACTGCCATCAATAGATCCATCGTCTCACCTGATTGTGAGATAGCAATGACGAGCGAGTCCTTATCAACGATGGGATCGCGGTAACGGTACTCAGATGCAATCTCTACATCGACAGGAACCTTCGCCCACTTTTCGATTGCATACTTTGCAACCATGCCAGCGTGATAAGCGGTTCCACAAGCGATCACCGAGATGCGCTTAATATTCTTGATTTCTTCATCTGACATATGGAGCTCATCAAGAAGAATCTGATTGTTATCTGAAAGTCGTCCAATCAAAGTATCTGCAATCGCCTTTGGCTGATCGAAGATCTCCTTCAACATAAAGTGGGCGTAGCCACCCTTCTGTGCAGCAGCGGCATCCCAAGTAATCTCATACTCACGAAGAGGAAGCGCCTTGCCATCAAGGTCACAAATTTCAATACCTTCTGGTGAGATTGTGACAACTTCATCTTGGCCAAGTTCAACTGCGCGCTTGGTGTAATCGATAAATGCAGCAACATCTGATGCCAAGAAATTCTCGCCATCGCCAAGACCTGCAACCAACGGTGAGTTGCGGCGAACTCCCACGATTGTTTGCGGCGCATCGGCATGGATTGCGAGCAAGGTAAATGAGCCACGAAGGCGCTTGACCGCAGCGCGCATTGCGGCGGTGAGATCGCCATTATGTTCTTTACGAAGATCTGAGAGAAGGTGGGCTACAGATTCAGTATCTGTTTCCGATTCAAACTTGTGGCCGCGTGATTGAAGTTCTGCTTTTAATTCATTGTAATTTTCGATGATGCCGTTGTGAATAACAGCGAGCTTGCCCTCGTTATCGAGGTGAGGGTGGGCATTTCGATCTGTTGGTCCGCCGTGAGTTGCCCAGCGAGTATGTCCGATGCCTGAGTGAACGGTAGGAAGATTGGCAGGAAGTGCGCCTTCAAGGTTGGCTAACTTTCCTGCGCGCTTTTCAACAAAGAGTGATGTGCCGGTACCGAGAGCGATTCCAGCTGAGTCATAACCACGGTATTCGAGGCGACGAAGGCCTTCAACAATGGGGGTAAAGGCAGATTGCGGTCCGGTGTAACCCACGATTCCGCACACGAATTAGATCCCCAGTTCTGCCTTAACAACCGCAGCGAGTGTTGTTGCGATTTCTTGAGCAAGGTTATCACTTGAGGCTTCAACCATGACGCGAATCAAAGATTCAGTACCTGAGGCGCGCAGTAGAACGCGGCCCTCATCACCGAGCTGCTGCTCAGCTTTGTGAACTACATCAGCGATAAGAGTTGATTCTGACAACTTATCTTTTGCAACGCCTGAGACATTGATCAATACCTGGGGGAAGCGCTTCATTGCAGATGCGAGATCTGCCAAAGTCTTACCTGTTCGAACGACTTCTTGTGCAAGTGCAAGCGCTGTAAGGATTCCATCACCTGTACCTGCATGGTCACGAATGATGAGGTGGCCTGATTGCTCGCCTCCCAATGAGTAATCGCCTTCAAGCATCTTCTCGAGAACGTAACGATCACCAACTGCTGTTGTGATGACCTTGATGCCAGAGTCTTTCATCGCGTGGAAGAAGCCGAGATTACTCATGACAGTTGCAACGATTGTCTCGGACTTTAACTTTCCGCGAGATTTAAATCCATTGGCGAGGATTGTCATGATCTGATCGCCGTCGACGACAGCGCCCGATTCATCAACGGCAAGGCATCGATCCGAATCTCCATCATGTGCAATTCCGAAGTCTGCGCCTTCGCGAACTACTGCAGCCTGCAGATCTTCTAGATGTGTTGAACCACAACCATCATTGATATTCCAACCATCGGGTGAGTGGTGGATTGCAATAACTTTCGCGCCAGCCTTTTCGTAGACGGACGGTGCGACAGATGAAGCTGCCCCATTGGCACAATCGACAACGATTGTGAGGCCTGTGAGTGGAGTCGATACTGATGAGAGAAGATGTTCGATATATGCAGCAGCTGCTTTTTCATCATTGATGATGCGGCCTACTGCGCGACCCGTTGGACGCTCCCATGGCTCGCCCATACGCTTTTCTATCGCCGCCTCGATTGCATCATCGAGCTTTCCGCCACCACGAGCAAATAATTTGATTCCGTTATCGGGCATTGGATTGTGAGATGCCGAAATCATCACGCCAAGGTCTGCGCCTCGTGCACCAACGAGATGAGCTATCGCTGGAGTTGGAAGAACTCCTACGCGATATACATCAACACCAGCGGATGCAAGGCCAGCAACAACAGCAGCTTCTAGGAATTCACCGGAAGCGCGTGAATCTTGGCCAACGATTGCAGTAGGACGGCGACCCGCATTTGATGAGGACTCTACGAGAATATGAGCTGCAGCAACGGCTGCAGAGAGAGCGGTCTCTGCAGTAAGTACAGAACCGTTCGCTAAACCACGAATCCCATCTGTTCCAAAGAGAGCCACGTGGACCTCCTTGTTACAAATGGGATTCTTGGATTGAAAAGTTTGTTTAGCGCTTTGAGTACTGTGAACGCTTACGTGCCTTCTTAAGACCGTACTTCTTGCGCTCGATAACACGTGCATCACGCTTGAGGAATCCAGCCTTCTTCAGTGCTGGACGGTTTGCTTCGCGATCGATCTCGTTCAGTGAACGAGCTACGCCAAGACGAAGTGCGCCAGCCTGACCTGAAACTCCACCACCGTTGATGCGAGCAAATACATCGTATGTACCTTCAGCACCTACTGTGCGGAATGGCTCTGATACGAGTTGCTGGTGAACCTTATTTGGGAAGTAGTTCTCAAGAGTCTTACCGTTAACTACCCAGCGACCTGTTCCTGGAACGAGGCGAACGCGTGCAACTGCTTCCTTACGGCGACCTGTACCAGCACCTGGTGCTGTGATTGCCTTACGGTTTGTTGCTGCTGCTGGAGTTGAAGAAGAGTAAGAAGTTGGAATCTCGTTCTCATCAAGTTCGAAAGTTGTATCTGACATATTCTCTATTTTCCTTTACTTGATGATCTGTGAAACTTGAGTGAATACATATGGGACTGGTGCCTGTGCAGCATGTGGATGCTCTGGACCTGCGTAGACCTTGAGCTTTCCTGCCATCTCGCGACCTAGACGGTTCTTAGGAAGCATTCCCTTGATCGCCTTTTCTACAGCGCGTGTTGGGTGCTTCTCAAGGAGTTCGCCGTAAACAGTCGATGTAAGACCGCCTGGGAAACCTGAGTGGTGGTGTGCAAACTTTGTTGTTGTCTTGTTACCAGAGAGCGCGATCTTCTCAGCGTTGATTACGATGACGAAGTCACCCATATCCATGTGAGGTGCGAATGTCGCCTTATGCTTTCCGCGAAGAAGTGTTGCTGCATGTGTTGCAAGACGACCGAGCACAACATCCTGTGCATCGATAACGTGCCACTTACGGACTACGTCGCCTGCCTTTGGGCTATATGTACGCATGCTTCTATACCTTCTTCTACTTAGATCTTGGTTACCAAGCGCCTACTGGCGCAGGAGTGGAACTTTACCTGCCCGCATGGGTAGGGTCAAAATCGAGGAATAGCCCCTTAAAAGACCGGTTCTGGGCTCTCATAGACCTGACCATCGTCGCCAAATACGAGAAATCGGGTAAATCCACGCGTAAACCAGCGGTCGTGAGTGACTGTCAGGACGGTCCCTTCATAGGCATCGAGGGCTCGTTCGAGGCTCTCAGCACTGGCGAGGTCGAGGTTATCGGTCGGCTCATCGAGCAGAAGAAGCGTTGCGCCAGAGAGTTCAAGTAGAAGGATTTGGAATCGAGCTTGCTGGCCCCCTGAGAGTGATGTGAACTTCTGCTCTGCCTGCTGATCAATCTCATATTTACGAAGAACAGATTTAGCAGGACCTAATTGCAGCGAATACATCTCCCACAAGATTTCAAGCAAAGTTTTATTTTCAAATTCAGGATGTGCGTGGGTTTGTGCAAAGTAACCCACCTCAACTCGTGCACCTATTTTGAAGTTACCGGTGTGCTTCATCTCTTCACCAGAAATCAAGCGGAAGAAGTGCGACTTACCGGTGCCGTTCTTTCCCAGAACAGCGATTCGATCTTGGAAGAAGACTTCAAAGTCGAAAGGTTTGGTGAGGTACTCCCCCGAACCATTTTCAATTGCAACGCCTTCAAAGGTAAGTGCGCGCAATCCTGTACGTCCGCCCTTAAGTCCCACGCGAACATCTTGTTCGACAGGAGGTGCAACTGGTGCGCCTGCTTCTTCAAATTTACGTAAGCGAGTCTGCATCGCATGATATTTATTTGCCATATCGGGAGAGATTGCAGCTTGCACTTGAAGTGTCTTTACAAGAGTTATTAAACGCTCATGCTCTTGCTTCCACCGCAGTAACATCTCAGCAAATCGTGCATTGCGAGCTTTGCGCGCATCGTGCCAGGTAGAGAACTTTCCGCCATGGACCCATGCAGTATTTCCGGTGATTCCTTGTTCGAGGGCAACGATGCGGGTAGCAGTGTTCTCAAGGAGTTCGCGATCGTGGCTTACAAAAAATACTGTCTTCTTTGTTTCGTTAATAACTTTTTCCAGCCAACGCTTAGATGGAAAATCGAGGTAGTTATCTGGCTCATCAAGCATTAATACTTCTTCTGGGCCTTCCAAGAGTGCGCGTACTACTAACTTCTTCTGCTCGCCGCCAGAGAGAGTGCTGACTAAACGATCTGCAACTTCATCAAAAGTCTTTCCAAGCATCTCGGTACAGCAGACATCCCAAATAACTTCGTACTCATATCCCCCGACATCTCCCCACTCGATAATCGCTTGGGCATATGCCATCTGTGACTTCTCAGAATCTTCAGTAATCATCGCAGCTTCAGTTGCAATGACCTTCTCTGCGGCATCGCGAATGTTCTTTGGGGCAACAGATAACAAGATTTGGCGCACAGTTGTTTCATCGCGAACTGAGCCGACAAATTGGCGCATCACACCGAGTCCACCGGTGATAGATACCTGCCCTTCATCGGGAGAAATATCTCCACAGATCATGCGGATAAGAGTTGTCTTACCTGAACCATTAGGACCAATTAGAGCTACTTTTGCGCCATCACCTACACGAAATGAGACATCATTGAGAAGAACGCGACCATCCGAGAGCGCGTATTCAACTCCGCTGACATCAATATGTCCCACTTACTTCTTCGCCTTCAATTGACCGTACATATCGAAGAGATCTCCGCGGCGGGCAACTGTGATTCGCGCACGTTCTAATAACTGATCATCAGATGGGTAATCCACTTGGTAGAGAGTTAATCCTCGAGCAGGAAAAACCAAAGAATCCGATACTCGCTCTTTATTTTCTAGTAGCTCTGCAATCCATTCAACGGGCTTACGACCATCTGCAACACAGACGATTGCGCCTACGAGATTGCGGACCATTGAATAACAGAAAGCATCGGCAACAACATCTGCGACAAGTACGCCCTCATCTGTGCGAATCCACTGGTACTTCTCAAGTGTGCGAATAGTTGTTCCGCCTTGTTTGAATTTACAGAAGGCTGCGTAATCATGAGTGCCAAGAAGGAGGGCTGAAGCCTCATTCATGACCTTCTCATCGAGGTGGCGATACCAAGGTGCTACATCGAAGCGCTGTGCGGGGGTAATGACCTGATTATCATCGAGAATCTTGTAACTGTAATAACGTCGCAGCGCTGAGAAGCGCGCATGGAATCCTGATGGCGCATCAGTGATATCTGTAATGCGGATATCTTCATCGAGAAGTCGATTGAGCTTGTAGCGAAGATCCTTGTAGGTGAGCTCTCTTTCAAAGGCAGCATCTGCAACATCAACGTGAATGACCTGACCCGTGGCGTGGACACCGGCATCAGTGCGACCTGCAACTACCGAGTCAACATCGTGGCGAACTATTCGAGCAATCGCCTCTTCGACCATATCTTGCATGGTGCGCATACCTGGCTGTGCTGCCCAACCAGAGAACAAAGTGCCGTCATATGCAATATCGAGACGCAAACGACGAAACCCGCCCTCTGGGAAGAGAGCGGGTTCGGCCATAAACGTTTACGTATTAAGTTAAGTAACGAATTACTTATCTGTTACGAGCTCGATCACTGCCATAGGAGCGTTATCGCCCTTACGTGGACCGATCTTTGTAATACGTGTGTATCCACCTTCGCGATTAGCGAATGTAGGTGCGATCACTGTGAAGAGCTGGTGTACAACGCCCTTGTTAGCGATACGAGCTGCAACCTGACGACGTGCTGCTAGGTCACCCTTCTTACCGAAGGTAATGAGCTTCTCAGCCAAAGGACGAAGGCGCTTAGCCTTTGCCTCTGTTGTCGTGATCTTGCCGTGCTCGAAGAGCTGCTCTGCAAGAGTACGAAGCATCAAACGCTCATGTGATGGGCCTGAACCCAAACGAGGACCCTTAGTTGGCTTTGGCATTTGTTATATCTCCCTTATGCCTGATCCGCGTCAGTGAAGTCTTCATCTGATGCGTTGTAGTTCTGGTGTTGTGATGGATCGAAGCCAGCTGGTGAGTCCTTGAGAGACATTCCCATTGAGTGAAGCTTCGCCTTGATCTCGTCGATTGACTTTGATCCGAAGTTACGGATATCGAGAAGATCAGCCTCTGAACGGTTAATCAACTCGCCAACTGTGTGAATGCCTTCGCGCTTCAAGCAGTTGTATGAGCGAACTGTGAGATCGAGATCTTCGATTGGAAGAGCAAGATCAGCAGCTAGTGCAGCATCGAGAACAGATGGACCCATTTCGATTCCTTCTGCATCAACGTTGAGTTCGCGTGCAAGACCAAAGAGCTCAACCAAAGTCTTACCAGCTGATGCAACTGCATCGCGTGGCTTCATTGATTGCTTTGTCTCAACATCAACAACGAGGCGATCGAAGTCTGTGCGCTGTTCAACGCGAGTTGCTTCAACCTTGTATGTGACCTTAAGGACTGGTGAATAGATTGAGTCAACAGGAATGCGACCAATCTCAGCGCCAGCTGCCTTGTTCTGTACAGCTGTTACATAGCCACGGCCACGCTCGACTGTAAGTTCGATCTCAAGGTTTGCCTTGTCATTCAGTGTTGCAATGTGAAGCTCTGGGTTGTGAACCTCTACGCCGCTTGGGACTGCGATGTCAGCGCCTGTAACAGCACCTGCACCTGTCTTGCGGATGTAAACAACTGATGGCTCATCGTTATCTGATGAGAGAACAAGGTTCTTGATGTTGAGGACGATATCTGTGAGATCTTCCTTAACACCCTCAAGAGTTGTGAACTCGTGGAGAGCTCCAGCAACGCGAATGCTTGTCACTGCTGCACCTGGAATAGATGAGAGCAGTGTGCGGCGCATTGAATTGCCGAGTGTGTAACCAAAACCTGGCTCGAGAGGCTCGATGATAAAACGTGAGCGGTTCTCGCCAATTACTTCTTCGCTAAGTGTTGGACGCTGTGCAATTAGCACTGTTGTTCCTCTTTCTTCTCACGGAAACCCACTATTTGATTTCCTTAGTTAGCTACGAAAAAAATTACTTGCTGTAGAGCTCAACGATGAGCTGCTCTTGAACCTGTGTATCGATGATTGATCGAGCAGGCACACCGTGGATGATGATGCGCATCTGTGATGCAACAACTTCCATCCACGCTGGAACAGCCTTCTCACCGAACTCGGCGCTAGCGACGATGAATGGTGTGAGGTCGTGTGACTTTGCAACGACATCGATGATGTCCATTGGTGTCACGCGGAATGATGGGATGTTGACCTTCTTGCCGTTCACAAGGAAGTGACCGTGGCGTACCAACTGGCGCGCTGCATCACGTGACTTTGCGAATCCTGCGCGGAAGACAACGTTATCGAGACGTGTCTCAAGAATGATAAGGAGGTTTTCACCAGTCTTACCCTGCTTGCGGTTAGCCTCTTCGTAATATCCACGGAACTGCTTCTCGAGTACACCGTAGATACGTGCGCACTTCTGCTTTTCACGCATCTGGAGTAGGTACTCAGATTCCTTTGAACGGCCGCGGCCGTGCTGTCCTGGTGGATATGGACGTGATTCGATCGGACACTTTGGTCCATCGCACTTTGAGCCCTTGAGGAAGAGCTTTACTTTTTCGCGACGGCAACGCTTGCAGTCTGCTCCGGTATAACGAGCCATTTATTCTCTCCCTTTCCTTAAACTCGACGTGGCTTTGGTGGACGGCAACCGTTGTGTGGAGCTGGAGTTGTATCTGAGATAGCTCCAACTTCAAGTCCTGCTGCCTGTAGTGAACGAATTGCAGTTTCGCGTCCTGAGCCTGGGCCCTTAACGAAAACATCTACCTTCTTGAGGCCGTGCTCCTGCGCGCGCTTTGCTGCAGCTTCTGCTGCAAGCTGTGCTGCGAATGGAGTCGACTTACGTGAACCCTTGAAACCAACCTGGCCTGATGAAGACCATGAAATTACTGCACCGGTTGGATCAGTGATTGAAATGATTGTGTTGTTGAAGGTTGACTTGATAAAAGCCTTACCGACAGCAATGTTCTTCTTCTCCTTCTTGCGGAGCTTTACCTTGCCCTTACCTGCGGCAGCGGTCTTTGACTTAGGAGCGGCCATTACTTAGTCACCTTCTTCTTACCTGCGATTGCCTTACG
>CANGLK010000040.1 GCA_947454735.1 Candidatus Nanopelagicaceae bacterium | reverse complement strand
TCATTAAATCGGTATCGCAACCGATCAATGAGCTCATCCATGGACATATTCGAAATATACCTTCCCCGTAGCCTTGCGGTCTAACCCTTGAGGGGAATTAACCCAATTTACCTGGGATATAGACCAGTCCGAGCGATTTCATCTCTTTCTCAAGGGCGGTGCGAAGTTTGATATCGCCTGCTCGATTGGCGTAATACATAGCCAGGCTAATTGTCTGATTGCGTGCAGGTGCAATTTCATAGAGGTGATAAACGAGAGCGCCGAGGCCATTGAGATCACCTGAATTTACGGCTTTCTCAGTGATGTAGATCTGCGCGGCAACGCAACGTGGATTGTTTGCCAACTCATTTTGCGCTAATTCAGTCGCGCGCTCTACCCCAACGTTCTTTGCCATCAACATCTCGGCATCAAAGAACATAAAACATGGAAGTAATGGAGATGGGCTGTAATCGAGAACAACAGAATTATCTGCCGCATACTTTTCAATATGAGTGAGGTAGCTAATTTGACCCTGAGCGAAGAGCGCTGCAATTAAGACGAAGATTGCAGATGTAATGAGTGGGAGCGCTTTACTTGTCGCGCTCTTCTCACTCTTACGTGAAGGCAGGCGATAGACCTGACCAAGAACGAGGCCACATACTGCCCAGAAGAGGTATTTGTGAGCAAGTGTTATTGGGCTGACAAATGAATTAGTGAGATAGATAAAGATATAGAGACCAATCGCAAAGAGTGCCTTACGATCGATGGTGCGAGAATCCCAAAGAATCAAGAGCGAGCGAATTACGAGTGCAATGAGAAATAGGAAGGCGAGCGTTCCTAGGATTCCAACTGTTGCAAGAGTCTGTACAGATGCAGAGTGTGCATCGTTACTCAAGATATTTGTGTACTTGGCGATATCTTCAAAGGTGCGATATTGCTCGTAATTATTTCCGTATTGATCCGGTCCAACACCGAGCAATGGGTGCGAGAAGAATTGGCGTGTACCTGCGAGCCAGAAATTTGAACGAATCTTTACTTGAACATCATTTCCGAGAACTGGGATGAATTTACCCAGGAATGGCATTAAGAAGATGAACTCTGCCCAGATAACAACTGCAAATGTTCCTACATATGTACGAGCGTTGAGTGACCACTGTGGGCGCGGAAAATATTTTCTAAGTACGAAGATAGCCATTCCGACTGCCACAAAGGCGATATCGAGATAACCCTGTAGTGGCCCTGCGAGGTAGAGCGAGTAGATATTGAGGATGGCAGCAATTACCGCAATCACTCTCCCCCGGCGTGATACGTAGAGAGCGAGCAGAAAAATCAATGGGAGAGAAGTGCCGATAAATGCCGCAAAGAAATCGCTATTTCCTAAGGTCGCACTCATTCCTTGATCGCCGGGAAGTTCGATGAGATTAAAGTGCTGTGCAAGGCCAATCAAAGCAACTGCTTCGACTGCCGCGAGATAGAACTTTAAGAGAGTTAAGAAAGCGCGAAAATTAAATTGCGTATGAAAGATGGAGACCGCCAGAAGGGCGAAGGTGCTAATACTCCCCACATATCTCCCGGTGTCACCAATCAATGAACTCAAGAGCGAACCGCTCATCATCAGGGATGCAAGTTGAGTTGCAACGAGCGCAAGCGCACCATATTGAGCGAGCTTGAGAAATCTAAATCTCTCAGACTTCAGCGCGATAAATAGCGTATATACAGAAGCAACGACGAGGAGTGAGAAGAGCTGGGCGGGTGCGTTCTTATCAAATCCATGGCGAAAGATGCCATCTGGGATGTGAAAGAGCGCAATGGCTATGTAAGCGATGCCTGCTAACAGAACAGCCTTCTGCTGAACCTTCAAGGTTTAATCCTCGAGCTGGCGAATAAGTTTGAAATCTCCCCCACCAAGTTGGCCTTGGTCGCGGTACATCTCAAGCTTTGCACGTGTATCTGCAATATCGAGGTTGCGCATTGTCAATTGACCGATGCGATCTGTTGGACCAAATGCAGCATCCTCTGTGCGCTCCATAGATAACTTATCTGGGTGGTAGCTCAGCGCTGGACCACTTGTATTAATAACTGAGTAATCATCGCCGCGACGAAGGCGTAGCGTCACTTCGCCTGTGACGGCAGATGCAACCCAGCGAGAAAGTGATTCACGGAGCATCAAGCTCTGCGGATCAAGCCAGCGGCCTTCGTATAACAAGCGGCCAAGGCGGCGACCTTCAGCGTGGTAATTAGCAATAGTGTCTTCATTATGGATTGCGCTAATTAAACGCTCATATGCGATAAAGAGCAGCGCCATTCCAGGTGCCTCATAGATGCCTCGAGATTTAGCTTCAATGATGCGATTCTCAATCTGATCTGCCATTCCAAGACCGTGGCGACCACCGATTGCATTTGCCTCTTGCATCAAGGCGACAACATCGGTGAAATCTTTGCCGTTAATGGCAACAGGGCGACCTTGGATAAATTGAATCCGCACATCTTCTGAAGGAATGTTTACTGAGGGATCCCAGAATTTAACGCCCATAATCGGTGTCACAATCTCGATAGATGCATCGAGCTGCTCGAGATTCTTCGCCTCGTGAGTTGCACCGAGAATATTTGCATCTGTTGAATATGCCTTCTCAACGCTGTCGCGGTATGGGAAGTTGTGGGCTACCAACCACTCTGACATCTCTTTTCGCCCACCAAGTTCGCGAACAAAATCCTCATCAAGCCAAGGCTTATAAATTCGAAGGTTTGGATTTGCAAGAAGTCCATAACGGTAGAAACGCTCGATGTCATTTCCCTTATATGTTGAACCGTCGCCCCAAATTTCAACGTTATCGCTCAACATCGCACGAACGAGCAGCGTTCCAGTTACAGCGCGACCAAGTGGAGTTGTATTGAAGTACTGCTTACCGCCTGAGCGAATATGGAAGGCTCCACATGCAATTGCAGCCAAACCTTCCTCTACGAGCGGTGTCTTGCAATCGATGAGGCGTGCGATTTCAGCGCCATACTCTTTCGCACGATCTGGAACAGTCTCGATATTGCTCTCGTCATATTGACCGAGGTCCGCTGTGTAAGTGCAAGGGACGGCGCCCTTTTCGCGCATCCACGCGACTGCCACAGATGTATCGAGGCCGCCAGAGAAGGCGATACCAACTTTTTCACCAACAGGAAGGGATGCAAGTACCTTAGACATGGCTTAAGTCTATCGGCTCAATTTCGCCGCAAGTACGGGCGTGACTCCCCAGATAGAAATCATCGATTGATAACGCTCAACTTCCTCTGATTCCGCCTCAGCGCCAGTCTTCACCGCTCGAATCATGAGATTTCGCGGGGTGTGCTCTCCCCCAATAAATTCGATTGCATCAACTCGATACCCGTGAAGCTTCATTAATTGGATTCGAAGTGAATCGGTTATCAAATCTCCAAGACGCTCTCGCATGATCCCGTGGCGCGTAATGAGTGACCAAGGTTCTGGGGCAATCTTCATCTGGGATTGAATGTCGTGATGACAACATGGCGCGAAGAGAGTTAATGGCACATCACGATTGAGCGCCCATGCAATTGCATCATCGGTTGCCGTATCGCAGGCATGAAGTGCAATTGCTACATCGGCCTGATTCATTGTTGTTTCAGATATCTCTTCTGCGAGAAATGAGATAGAACTTTCGATGCCAAGAGATTTCGCAATCGCATTGTTGCGATCTCGAGAAGCTGGACGAATATCGATACCGGTTACGTGGACAGCTATTCCTTCGCTCTTAAGGTACTGATGGGCGGCGAAGGTCAGATATGCGTGGCCACAACCAAGGTCAACGATACGCAAAGGTTTATCTGCTGATGGTGCATGGATATGACCCGCGGAGATTGCATCATTCAGAGTGGGAATGAGCAGTCGTAGGAATTCCTCGACCTGCTTGTACTTATCCATCTTCGAAGGCTTAATATTTCCATTGGCATCTGCGATACCAACTTCGCGAAGGAAGGGATCTGCAGGATTGAGTAGGCGCTTCTTACTTCGGTCATGGCTGAGGTCGCGCGTAACTTCATTCTTACTCTTAGAAAATAGAGGAACACCTTTCTTAGAAATTCGAAGGGCGATAGTTTCACCCTCGAGCTCGACATGAAAATTTGCATATCCCGCTTCAGCGAAATCGTTAAATGGAAATTCTCCATGAGAATAATTCTTTGATGTCATCTGGCGACCATCGCTATAGCTAACCTGAATGGCGAGGCCATCTTTTAACTGAACGGGGCGAATATCAATCCGCTCATGTGCAGGCTGCATATTTCGCCGGCGACCCGAGAAGACCGCTCGGACAAAACTCTGATTCTGCGAAATTGAGGAGTGAATCTCCCGAAGGGCACTTGCTAATTCATTCTCGCTCACACCATCAATGTTAGTCTTTCATCATGATTTCAACCACCAACTGGATAATCACAATTGCTGCGCTGTTAGTGGTGATCACATTCGATTTTACTTTGGCAATTGCTAATCGCGAGAAGCAAACATCGATGCGCGAAGTCACCATCTGGTCGGTCTTCTACGTATCCCTTGCAATCGCCTTCGGTATCTTTATGGGATATTGGCTCGATCCTCAGAGCCAGAAGGAGTTCTTCGCCGGGTGGCTTACCGAGTACTCGCTCTCATTCGATAACCTCTTTGTCTTTGTCATTATTTTGGCCAAGTTAAAGATTTCAAAGGAGCGCCAACAGCTTGCTCTCCTTATCGGAATCCTCTTTGCTCTAGTTCTTCGTGTTATTGCAATATCGGCTGGAGCCAAGGTCATTCAGGAGTTCCAGCAGGTCTTCTTCCTCTTCGGTGTATTTCTCATCTACACATCAGTACAGCTCTTCATCGAGAGCGGTGCTGATGAGACAGATGAGAAAGAGAGCAAGGTTGTCACTTACTTAAGCTCCAAAGGCATCAAACCTTTCGCGATTGCACTTATTACCTTAGGTGTCACCGACCTAGTCTTTGCTCTCGATTCAATCCCGGCAATCTTCGGTCTTACTCAGAATGTCTACATTGTGATTACGGCAAATATCTTTGCGCTTATGGGGCTGCGTCAGCTCTACTTCTTAATCGGTGGACTGATGCAGCGCCTTGTTCACATTGGCAAGGGGCTTTCTGTTGTTCTGGGCTTCATTGGAATTAAATTGATCTTCCATGCATTCCATGGAGTTGATATCAATGAGATTGCTGGCATCCAAATTCCTGAGATAACGATTACTCAATCACTCATTGTGATTATCGGTTGCCTCGGAATCGCAACAACTACAAGTCTTATTTCTACTCGCGAAAAGTAGGAATATCAGCAATAACAGCGAGGCCACCAAGTTGGCTCTTTCGCAGACTCAAGCTTCCTTCAGATTTTGCAATGACTGCGGCCATGATGCTCATGCCTAAACCGGAACCACCACTTTCACGTGAACGTGATTTATCGAATCGATTCAGCGATTGAATCTTCTCCCGATAAGCGCTTTCAGGTAGCCCTGATCCGCCATCCTCAATTGTCAGGATTGCGTGCTTGCCCGACTTCGTCAGTGAGATAGAAACTTCAATCTCACCATCTGTATGGCGCGTTATGTTATTGAGTGCATTTTGAAGGAATCGTGAGAAATAATCGAGGACGCCGAAAATCCTAATATCGTCCTCAATCTCAATAGTGACCTTGCGATTGGGATTGAGTGTTGCGAAATCCTCACCGTGTGAAGTAACAAGTTCGCTGAGGTTAATCACTTCACTCTCACGTTGCGCGCTCTCCCCAAGTTCTGCCAAGAGCAGGAGGTCGTGAATCAAGGTCTCCATCCGCGCAATCTCAGTGTTCACTCTAGTGAAGGCTCGATCCTTATCTGCCTCCTCAGCCATAAGACCTTTACTGAGCATCTCCACATAACCCTTGATCACCGTAAGCGGAGTGCGAAGCTCATGGGATGCATCACCGAGAAATGCTTGCATGCGGGCTAAAGCATCTTCATCATCACGTCTCTTCAGTCTGCGGATATAGATTGAGAGAAGCCCAAATGCAATGAGGGAGGTAAGTATGGTTATAAAAAGGACTGTAATCAGTTCGGATTTCAAGCGAGAGGTCGCTTCGACCGATGAACCTGCAACTACTAAGTAGTCTCCACCAGATATCTCATATGATTTAAATCTATAGTCATGAATTCCATATCCCTTTTCTACCCGTTTAGTTGCACCTGCAACATCGCGGAGTGAGATTGCTTCAAAGAGTGGAATTGTTGACTCGCTCACGGTAGTAACTGCACCATCGCGAGAAACTAAATAGAGTGAGAGATCGAGTGAAAATTCATCGAGGTGAAAGAGCGCTGCGCTCAACTCTTGATTTGGTGTCTTTGCTGCATCGGCAATGGTTGAGTTAATTGCAGTATCAATTGTCGAAAGAGAGCTTTGATAGCTCTGCACCGAAATAAATGAGCCAATCGATGCGGTGAGGATTGTTGCTGTCGCTAGAGTGACGAGTCTCAATCTAGCGGTGGAGGAGAGCCTCACTTCTTCTCGGGCTGTAGCTGGAATCCAACACCACGTACTGTACGAATTCCCTCAAAACCATCACGGTGAAGCTTCTTTCGAAGGTAAGAGATGTAGGTATCTACAACGGTGGTCTCAGTCTCAAAATTGATTCCCCAGACTTCCTCCAAGAGGAAACTCTTACTGAGAACTCTCCCCTTTGATTCTAGGAGTACGTGGAGCAGACGGAACTCGGTCGGTGATAAATCAATGACCTCGGAGTTGAAAGTAACCTTATGTGATTCTTCATCAAGAGTAATGGGACCGACCGAGAGAACAGTAGGCGTTGCCTCTGTAAATTGAGAGCGACGCAGAATTGCTCGTACTCGAAGAACTAGCTCCTCAAGTCCAAATGGCTTTGTTACATAATCATCTGCGCCGAGGGAGAGACCTCGAGTGATATCAGCACGATCACCACGAGCGCTCAACATAAGTGCTGGAGTGTTATCTCCATTGCCCCGGATGCGCTCGATAAATTCAAAACCATCCATCAGCGGCATATTGATATCAACAATCAATAGGTCTGGCTTCATAGTGCGCAACATCGTCTGCGCGACCATTGCGTCGGGAGCTGCAAAGGTAACAAAACCTGCCAATTTGAGGGCATCTGCAAGGAGCTCTCGTACCCCTGCCTCATCATCGATAATCATGATCTGCTGTGCCATAGCTGAACTCTGCCACGTGCAGGGCGCAATCGCCACCATTCACAGAATTCTCACACGATGTTGAGTCATACTAACTCTATGGAACGGATGTCAGTTGGGCGAGCAATAACTGTTGCGACCCTTATTGCAATCAGCGCGTCAACTCCCTTTGCTGCAATGGCTGAACCGACACCTGCGCCAACAATAGATCCAGCCCGAAATCCGATGGAACAGTTCCGTATTGATCGCGAAAATTACATCAATGCGATGCAGATGCGTAATTTCAATATCAAGAATATAAATATTGCATTTAAGAGCGCTTGCGATAAGGCGACCCTTGATTTCAAGAGCGCAATGTCAATTGCGAGGACGCCAGATCAGAAAAACCTTGCAGCGTCAGCCCGCAAAAGCGCTATCAGTACTGCAGTCATTGCTCGAGATAACGCCATTACAGCGTTGGGTGCAGAACCGACTCCACCAATTGAGCCAGCTAAGCCCTTTAAGGCCGCGAAAAATAAATCTCGTTAATTAATCAGCGAGCGGCATAGTGCGAATGGTCTCGCGCTTGTAATCCTTATTCTTCTCGTGAATCTTACGAATCTGTAGCTCAACGCTCTTTATCGCTACATCAAATGCAGCAACGTCATTAAATTCTGTCGCCTCAGCGCGAAGTGATGGACCTGAACCATGCGAAGCAATGACAACTTTATGCGAGTGCTTGCCCTGGCTAGGGTTCTGTTCATGTGTGATTTCAACATCGATGCGATCGATCTGAACACTGAAGCGTTCCATTGATTGCAGCTTCTCTGTTGTGATCGCACGAAAGTCCTCAGCTAGTGAGGCATGGCGGGTGTGAATATTGATTTCCATTTATGCATCCTCGAATTCGTCTTCGTCGATCCAAGCATCAGTTTCGGAATCTTCTTGTTTTTCTACCCAGCTCAAAAAAGTTGCAACAGCCTTAAAGGCCAAGATAGTCATTGTGATTGCTGCAAGGATTCTGCGGAGAGCCTTCATGTACATAAAATACTCTCTTTAGTGAAAATTGTCTGAGTAATTCAAATCTAAATTTCTCCGAGAGCGTGCGAGATATCGCCCCAAATATCTTCATGATGTTCGCAGCCAACAGAGAGTCGGATGAGATTTTCAGGAACGCTCTCACTCTCTAAGGCCCAGCGGCGACGGCGCTCCCATGTGCTTTCGACTCCCCCGAGGCTGGTCGCATTGGTGATCAATTGAGAGGCAGCGCATACCTTCTCTGCACCTTCTGCATCACTTGCCACCTCAAAGGAGATGATTGCTCCAAATCCTGGGTATCGAACTTTGGTGACCTTCGAGTCAGCGGTTAACTTCTCGACAAGGATCTTTGCATTTGCCTCTGCCGCTCTGAAGCGAAGTGGAAAAGTACGGATACCTCGAAGTGCCAGCCATGCTTCAAAGGGGCCAGGAATTGCGCCGAGCAATGTACGAGCCTCAAGAAGGCGGTTGTACAGTGCAGGATCTTTCACTGTAAGTGAGCCGAGAATGACATCACTATGTCCTGCCAAATACTTTGTCACTGAATTCATTGAGATATCGGCACCGAGTTGAAGCGGCAATTGATTGAGTGGAGTTGCAAAGGTATTGTCGACCGCGACCCCCATATTGCGCTTCTTCGCTTCGCCGATGATGAGCGACATCTCGGCGATTTCTAGCCCCGGATTTGTTGGTGATTCAATCCAGAGGAAAGCTGCGCCAATAAGGGCTTCGAAAACATCTTTCGTGTTAGCTATATCGACGAAGCGAACTTCGAGGCGACCTTGCTCGTGATACTTCTTCAATAGCGCCATAGTTCCGCTATAGCCCTGATCGGATGCGACAACTGGTGCACCATGTGGAAGTAGCGAGAAGACTGCCGTAATGGCAGCCATTCCTGATGAAAATGCCAACGTTGAGTCACCGCGCTCGAGTGAGGTGATTGCTCCTTCAAGTGCCTGCCAACTCTCGTTCCCAAAACGGCCGTAACCTATTGGGCCGCCAGCGGTGAAGGTCGAATTGAGGGAGATGCCTACATTGAGCGGCGCACCTGCTTCAGGTGAAGGTCGTCCAGCTGTAACGGCATTTGTCTCGGGATGCTGTGATTCCATATCCCAAGGGTAACGTCTTAGTGCAGGGCTCGCGCTACTCGATCAATCGCCTCTGTAATGATTTCAGGCGAGGTAGCAAAGTTAAGACGTACATAATCTGAGAACTTCTCACCAAATCGGACACCTGGGACGAAGGCAACCTTTGCATGTTCGACAAGGT
>CANGLK010000039.1 GCA_947454735.1 Candidatus Nanopelagicaceae bacterium | reverse complement strand
TAACCACGGAAAGCGTTAAATTGAAGTGGCGTCATCGTCTCGAGAATATCTACCTGAGTAACGCAAACCTTCATGATGGTGCGGATGCGGCCAAGTAATGAGAGCGCGTAATGAGAATTACCCGCCTCCATCGCTTCAGCAGCAGCCTGAAATTCATGCAATAGCTGCTTAAACCAGAGCTCATAAGTCTGGTGGATGATGATGAAGAGCAGCTCATCATGCTCGGGACCTTCAGAGAGTGGCTTCTGCAGTTGTAGAAGCTCATCTACCTGCAAATAAGAGGTATATGTCAGCGCTGATTCATATTGATCGCTCATGTGACTCGTGAATCCGATCCCTTAATCTCTTCATACTTCTTCGTCAGTGTCAGGTCGCGAAGTCGTTCAAAGCCATCCCATATCTCAACGTAAGAAGTTGGAAGTGGGGCAATCGCTAAACGGATTGCATTTGGTGTGCGGTAATCAGGAATCACATTGACGAATTTACGAAGTGCAACACAGATCTGTGCAGCCTGAGGGTGCCCGATAGAGATATGTCCGCCACGTTCGTTGGCATCTCGTGAGGTAAGAAGTGAGTAACCAAGATCTGCAAGCCAAGCATCGTAGAGCTCAATCATCATCTGAGTACCCGCCGCTGCTTTGTGAGCGATTGCTTTGATGCCTGCCTCTTCGATCATTGCAAAGGCAGTTTGAACGCCACGAATTCCGATGATTGATGGGCTTGCAATTTGGAATCCACGGATTCCATCGGCCTTTACAAACTCGGCGCCCATCCCAAATTGATCTTCATTTGCAAACCAACCTTGGATAGGAACTTGTAGCTCCTTCTGTACGCGCTTGGCAACATAGAGCCAAGCAGGTGAACCAGGTCCTGAATTTCCATACTTGTATGTGCAACCTACTGCGAGATCAACGCCATTTGCATCAAAGTCCATCTCGATAGCACCTGCTGCGTGGCTTGCATCCCAGACAACCCATGCACCAAATGAGCGGACGAAATCAGTAATTGATTTCAGATCATTACGTGCACCAGAGCGGTATTGAATTACTTCAATAGTCACCAGCGCTACATCTTCATTCATGTAAGGCTTGAGAGTATCGACGGTGATTCGCTCATTCTCTGAAACTGCTGGTTCTTCATTGTCGATGATGACAAGGTTGAGACCAAGCTGCTTTGCAATTCCATCGAGGATGTAACGATCCGTTGGGAAGTTTGCAGCATCTGTAATGATTGTCTTGCGACCAGGGCGTGAGTTAATCGCGGCAAGACAGAGTTGATAGAAGTTCACAGATGTTGTGTCACAGACAAGGACTTGACCAGGTCCAGCACCAAGGACTGAGCGACCGAGTAGATCGCCTGCGGGCTGCGCCTCATCAATCCAGTGGCTCCAACCGTTGACCACTTCGCGGCCCCACTCGTGCGTCAGGAAGTCATTGACCGCCTTCACAGTCTCATGAGGCAAGCGTCCGAGTGAATTTCCATCGAGATAACAGAGATCTGGGTCGGTAATGACGAAACGGCTCTTGAATTGAGCTAGCGGATCGTTCTTATCGAGATCTAGGGCGTATTCGCGGTCAGTAACCTTCATGATGGAAAGGTACGCTCTCCTACCGTGGCGCGCAATCTTGTAAACATCGAAGAGGTCTCTAAAGCCTTTGATATTCGCCCACTTCTCATAAAGGTCTCACTCGGTATCTCAGAGGGCGAGCGAATTGGAATCGTCGGCCGCAACGGAGCCGGCAAGAGCACTTTGATGCGCATTATTACCGGTGAAGAATCTGCCGATGAAGGTCGCGTCACTAAATCAAATTCAACAAATATTGGATATCTCGCACAGATTGATAATGCAGATCCCACAGCGACTGTAGGAGATGTTGTCCTTGGCAATCGCGAAAAACATGAGTGGGCGGGAGATTCACGAATTCGTGAAATCTTTACCGGTCTCTTCGGTGGATTTGATGATCACCTCTTCGAACGCACATTTGGAAATCTCTCTGGTGGCGAGAAGCGTCGTGTTGGTCTTGCAAAACTGCTTATCGATGATGTTCAGCTTGTTCTTCTCGATGAGCCAACAAACCACCTCGATGTTGAAGGCGTTGCCTGGCTGGCAGATCACCTGAAGAAGCGAACCGATCTCGCAGTCCTTGTTGTTACTCACGATCGCTGGTTCTTGGATGAGATTACTGAACGCACTTGGGAAGTTGTCCAAGGAAATGTCGAAGAATATGACGGTGGATATTCGGCCTACGTTTTAGCTAAAGCAGAGCGTTCACGACAATCTGCTGCAACCGAGGCGCGTCGTAATAACCTCATTAGAAAAGAACTTGCTTGGTTGCGTCGTGGCGCTCCCGCTCGAACAACTAAACCAAAGTTCCGTGTTGATGCAGCAAATGAATTAATTTCAGCAGAGCCTGCTCCACGTGATGGAAGCGAACTTCTTAAGTTTGCACTCAATCGTCTCGGTAAAACTGTTCTTGAGACGAAAGATATGCAGGTAAAGGCGGGGGATAAAGAACTTCTTTCGCATCTGACGTGGAATATCGGTCCTGGAGATCGCATTGGAATTGTTGGCATCAATGGTGCAGGAAAGAGCACGCTCATGCGTGTGCTGGCCAGTGAACTACAGCCCGCTGCAGGAAAGCTGAATACTGGAATAACAGTGAAAATAGCCTTCCTTACGCAGCATCTTGATGAGTTAGACCCAACGTGGCGAGTACTTGAGGCAGTTGAAAAGGTTGCTCAATTCGTTGAGCTCGGCAAAGGTAGAACGCTCTCTGCATCACAGCTATGTGAACGCCTTGGCTTCGACCGCGATGGTCAGTGGACTCCAGTCGGGGATCTCTCTGGTGGAGAGCGACGTCGACTTCAACTCACACGTTTATTGATGGATGCTCCCAACGTTCTTATGCTCGATGAGCCTACAAATGATTTTGATATTGAAACGTTAACAGAGTTAGAAGACCTTCTGGATAGTTATGGCGGAACACTTCTAGTCGTTTCTCACGATCGCTACTTCCTAGAGCGCGTCTGCGATCGATTTGTCGGACTCCTCGGAGATCTTCAACTTCGCGATCTCCCGCGAGGTGTAGATGAGTATCTCGAATTACGACATAAGCAATCACTTCCAACACAGAGCTCTGAGGTAAAGACCAAAAGCTCAAATGCAGCTGAAGAGCGCCAACTGAAGAAAGATCTCAGCCGTGTTGAACGCCAGATTGAAAAAGGCAAAGCCGAAGTTGAGCGAATCACTGCAGAACTTGAGAAGGCAACTTCTTCTCCTCAAGAGTTACTTGAACTTACCGAATCACTTGCGAAAATTGAATCTGAACTTGCAACACGTGAGGAAGAGTGGCTCTCAATCACAGTGGCGCTTGAAGGTTAGAGATGACAGGTAAAGAGAACCAGCGGTTAGATATTCTCGCGACAATTTCGGGTGTGATGATCGCTCTGCAGGCGAGAGCAAATGGAGAGTTATCGCATCGCCTCAATAATGGAGTCGAAGCAGCTCTGATCTCATTTGGTTCAGGACTCGCCATCATCGCTCTTATTGCGCTCTTCTCGCCCGCGATTAAGGAGGGTGCCCGCAATCTTCGTGGAGCAGTAGCCCGCAAGGAACTTCCACGATGGACTCTCTTTGCTGGCGCACTGGGTGGAACTTTTGTAGGAATTCAGACCCATGTAGTGCCTGTAATAGGCGTGGCTATTTACTCTGTCGCCTCTATCGCAGGCCAGACAGCTGCCTCACTGCTGGTAGATCGCCTAGGAATCACCGGTGGGGGCAAGAAGCACATCACTGCTCGACGTTTAGCCGCTGCGGCCTTCACTGTCTTTGCCGTCTTTATCTCTGTCTATGACCGCATCGAAGCATCAGATTTAGCGCTCTTCGCTGTATTTCTTGCAGGAGTAGCTGGTGCTGTTGTTGGCGTGCAACGCGCACTCAATGGTCAGATTAATGAATATTCGCATCAAAGTTATACGACATCGCTCCTGAACTTCATTATGGGAACGACCTTCCTCACGATATTTCTTACGCTGCTTCTCATCTTTGGTAATTCTAAGATTTCATCTCTACCTGCCGGACCCTGGTGGATCTACACAGGCGGAATCATCGGAGTTATCTATATCGCCTTTACTTCAAAGATAGTTCAGCATCTAGGTGTACTTACATTCACCCTCTTTAGCGTGGGGGGAAATCTCTTAGGTTCGCTTTTGATTGATTTGATCTCGCCGACTGATGGAGTTCGCGTGAGCTGGTACCTAGTTATAGGTATTGCTATGACTTACCTTGGCGTTATCGTGGGCGGCGTAAATAATTCACAGTCGCGGAAACCGCTGAAGCAATAATAAAGAAAGCAGCGATTGCGTAAGACGAGGTCTTTACCCATGGAAGCGAGTGGGCATAGAAACCGGCAAGCGTGATACCGGCTCCCCAAAGGATTGCACCTAAGAGATTTGCAGATAGGAATTTGTAGTAATTCATCTTCGAAGCGCCAGCAATCGGTGGAACAAAGGTGCGTACCCATGGGAAGAAACGGGCTGCGACAACAGCCCACCATCCCGTCTGTTGGTAGAAACGTTCAGCGTTGACAATCATCCGTTGAATTCGCGGTGACTCTCGCTTATCGAGATATGGCCTGCCAATCACACGTCCTATGACAAATCCAATTTGATCACCAAAGAAAGCTGCGATCACAATTATGGTAACCAGCAGGACAATGTTGACGTTTCCTTGCGCTGCAGCGACCAATCCAGCGCTGAAAAGTATCGAATCTCCAGGGAGAAAGAAGCCAAAGAGAAGGCCTGTTTCAACAAAGACGATGAGGCCAATGAGTAGGTAGAGAATGAAAGGTGCGAGCGAAGAGAATTGAGCATCGAAGGATGCTGCAAAGGCTCTCATTGTTACTTAGTTGAAATCTTCTTAACGGCAGCTGCAACCTTGGTCACAACTTGCGGATCGAAGACACTCGGCACGATAAATGATGCATTGAGCTGAGATGGAGAGACACAATCTGCAATTGCTTCTGCGGCGGCGACTAAGAGGTCATCTTCAATCTTGCTGACTCCCGCATCGAGCAAACCACGGAAAATTCCAGGAAATGCAAGAACGTTATTAATCTGATTTGGTTGATCGCTACGACCTGTTGCAACAACTGTTGCATATTTACGAGCAATTGCAGGATCAATCTCAGGAGTCGGATTAGCGAGTGCGAAGACGATAGAACGATCCGCCATCCCCGCAATATCTTCTTCAGTCAACACATTTGGGGCACTGACACCGATGAAGACATCTGCGCTCTTCATCGCCTCGTGGATATCACCTTGAAAGTTCTCTTCATTGGAATTTTCAATAAACCAGCGTCGCATTGGCTCATCACCTGCAGAGCTCTTGCAGATCACGCCATCTTTATCGAAGGCGACAATCTTCTTTGCTCCACTGAGAACGAGAAGTCGGGCGATAGCTGTGCCTGCAGCTCCAGCACCGCTCATGACAATTTTTACATCGCCAATATTCTTCTCGACGAGTCTGAGTGAATTGCGTAGCGCAGCAAGAACTACGATCGCCGTTCCGTGTTGATCATCGTGGAAGACAGGAATATCGAGGAGCTCTCGTAGACGTGCTTCAACTTCAAAGCAGCGAGGCGCAGAGATATCTTCGAGATTGATCCCGCCATAGACGGGTGCAATCAATTGAACAGTGCGGACAATCTCATCGACATCCTGAGTATCTAGGCAGACAGGCCATGCATCAATATCTGCAAAGCGCTTGAAGAGAACTGCCTTGCCTTCCATTACTGGAAGCGCTGCCGCAGGTCCAATATTTCCTAAGCCCAGTACTGCTGAACCATCGGTAACAACAGCAACGGTATTGCGCTTCATAGTGAGGCGGCGAACATCAGAAGGATCTTCAACGATTGCCTGACAGATTCGCGCGACACCAGGTGTGTACGCGCGAGAGAGGTCATCGCGAGTTTTTAGCGGAACCTTCGAATTGATCTCGAGCTTTCCACCTAAGTGAAGGAGAAATGTTCGATCACTGACTTTGCGAACAGTCAGGCCAGCATGAGCACTCAGCGCCGCATTGATCTCTTCGGCGTGATCCTTATCAATGGTGTCACATGTAATATCAACGACGACACGATCAAGTTGTGATTCAACAACGTCGAGTGCAGTGATTGATGCGCCTGCATTGGTTACTGTGGCAGTAACAAGGGCAACTGGCTGAAGTTCTGGTGCACCTTCAACACGGATCGTGATTCCGTATCCAGGAGATGTTGATGCCATTACACAACTCCGTAGAGTCGATCACCCGCATCACCAAGGCCAGGAACGATATAGCCATGCTCATTGAGTTTCTCATCAAGTGAACCGGTTACCAATGTAATCGGGATGCCAGAATCTTTAAATGCATCTTCAACAATCTTGATTCCTTCAGGTGCTGCAAGGAGGCAGATTGCCGTGATCTCAGTTGCTCCGCGCTCGATGAGGAAGTTAAAAGCTGCAACGAGAGTTCCACCAGTTGCAAGCATTGGATCAAGAACAAAACATTGACGTCCTGATAAATCTTCAGGAAGACGGTTTGCATATGTACTGGCCTGAAGTGTTTTCTCATCACGAACCATGCCCAAGAAACCAACCTGCGCAGTTGGAAGTAGCTTTGTCATTCCTTCAAGCATTCCAAGACCTGCACGCAAGATTGGAACTACAACAGGACGAGGTTCGGCCATCTTGAGGCCAGTTGTCTCTGTAACAGGTGTCTTAATCTTGACGCTGACTGTCTTTACTTCGCGAGTGGCTTCATATGCCAAGAGCGTGACTAGCTCTTCAACGAGACGTCGGAAAGTGGGCGAATCTGTGCGCTCATCGCGAAGAACAGTTAATTTATGAGAGATGAGCGGGTGATTGGCAACATGTACTTTCATGCCTCCAACCATACCGATAAAGTCTGGCTATGCAGAATAACGAGGAGCTCATGCGCTTAGCCCTTGATGTGGCGCGCATCGCACCAAGTACGGGCGACATTCCGGTCGGTGCAATCGTTATCAATAGCGATGGGATCGTAATCGGCAAAGGGTTCAATGAGCGCGAAGCCAATAACGATCCGACCGCACATGCTGAAATTGTTGCTATCCGCAACGCCACATCACGTCTTCAGAAATCTCGTCTCGTTGGCTGCACATTGATAGTCACTCTTGAACCGTGCGCGATGTGTGCCGGTGCAATCGCACAGTCACGGATATCAAGAGTTATTTATGGCGCGTGGGATGAGAAAGCAGGGGCAGCTGGTTCTGTCTGGGATGTATTACGTGACCCGCGTTCAATCTTTAAAGTAGAGGTCGTAGCAGGCGTACTTGAAAAAGAATGCGCAGCGCTTCTTACAGAATTCTTTAAAGATCGGTAATGAATTAAATAACTAATTCGTAAGACGGATTGAGAATGACGAGCGTTCCATCATCTTCGCCGACCATTCCCTCAGCGCGAACTTCCATTCCCACTTCTAGTCCTGCAATCTCACGACGTCCGAGGAAGTTGAGAGTGACTCCACCTGTCTCATCCCAGACCTCTACTTGAAGGGTCGGTGCACTTCCGCGAGGTGCTGTTGAAATCGAAGTTACTCGTCCCTGTACATGTGCACGCTTGCGCCACTCAATCTTTCCGATTGGAGTGATGTGCTCTGCATAGTGGCTAATAGGAGTAAATGGCATATCTGCACGGGCAGCTGGTTGAACTTGTGCAGCCGGTGTCGCAATTTTCTCGACATGTTCTTCATGAACAAGAACGCTCTTGCCTGCAGTGATGTTATTGACATCGAAAGGAATAATCGTTGCAACTACTCGCTTGAGCTGTGAGATTGGCGCTGCGATTTCTTCAGCAGTTTGATCATGGAGCAAGCGACCTAAGAATCGTGAATACGAACGACGTGGAAGCAAGAGAGTAAGTTCGATATCTGGCTTTGCGGTCTTACGAATTGCGTAATCCATCGCAGAGTTTGCAATACGACGATCAGGGCAATCAATGAGCTCTAATTGAATATCTTCGAGAGCTTCTGACTCTGCCCATGCGCTCTGAATATCTTCAGCATGGCGATCATCGATGACAAAGTGAACTGCCTTGATCTTATGTGGCTTCAAGCTACGTGCGTAGCGAACTGCGCCAACTGTTGCGAGGTCAACGTTATCAACCAAGATTGTGACATCGTGGCGGGCAATTGAGGTAGCGCGCTCATGTTCATCATGAACCTTGAGAGCTGCCTGTTCGCGAACGTACTGCTTACGGAAACGTAGAAAGACGAATACAAGGATTGGCGCTGCAACTAGAACCATCCATGCGCCTTCGCTGAACTTAACGATAGAGAAGATGATGACAACAAGGAATGAGACAGCGGCTGAAGTTGAATTGATTGCAACCTTCCACTTCCAGTGATCCGGACGGTTGCGAAGTGCATGCTTGGTCATGCCTGCACCAGCTAAAGTAAACCCTGTGAATACACCTAGCGCATAGAAAGCAACGAGGTGCTCGACAGAACCCGCAGTAAGGGTAACGAGGAGGATTCCACCTGCAGAGAGCAAGAGGATTCCATTTGAAAATGCGAGGCGATGTCCGCGCTTTGTTAATTGACGTGGAAGGTAACCATCGCTTGCAACGAAGTTACAGAGCAGTGGGAAGGCGCTATATGTGGTGTTGGCACCTGCAAAGAGAATAAGCATCGTTGCAGCCTGTACCAAGATAAACATTACTGTTCCAAAAGAACCGCCACCAAGGGCTGCCTTAGCAATCTGAGAGATAACTGTTGGTGATTCGCTCTCATATGGAACAGCGTGAATATGGCTAGCAAACCAAGAGACGCCCAGAACGAGTGAACCAAGCAGGGTAGACATGATTACCATTGTTCGTTTTGCATTTGTATGTTCTGGTGCCTTGAAGAGCGCAACACCATCTGAGATTGCTTCAAGTCCGGTAAGAGATGAGCCACCGTTTGCAAATGCGCGAAGCAAGATAAAGATTGCAGCAGCTGTCATCAGTCCTTGTGATTGACCAATATGAACTGCACCTTCTGCATATGGATCAAGCGTTGGAAGGGTTCCATTAATAAGGCGCCAGATTCCCATTCCAAAGACAATCGCCATACAACCGACGAAGAAATAGGTAGGAGCAGCAAATGCTTTACCTGCCTCTTTCACGCCTCGGAGATTTCCAAATGTTAAAAGGACAATGACGGCAAAGATCATCTCCATCTTTAAATCACTTAAACCTGGGAAGGTAGAGATAATCGCTGCAACACCAGCTGCTGATTGAACTGCAACGGTCACGATGTAATCGAGCATCAAGGCAACAGCTGCAATCTGCGCGACTACCGGACCGAAATTATCTCGCGCAACAATGTATGCACCACCTGTCTTTGTGTAGACATCGATGACGTTGCGATAAGAGAGTGTAAGAAGCGTAAGAATTATGAGAACAACTGCTGTCATTGGCATCAAGATTGAGAATGCAGCTAAACCAAATGCAGGGAGAAGTGCAATAAGAATCTGTTCTGAACCGTAAGCAGAGGAAGAGATACAGTCGGATGAGAGAATTCCAAGAGCGTACTTTTTATCGAGACGTTGATGACCCAATGAGTGTCGGTTGTGAGGGGCACCTAAGAATGCGCGCTTGATCTTGTACCGCAGCGGATCCTTGAGGTGAGC
>CANGLK010000038.1 GCA_947454735.1 Candidatus Nanopelagicaceae bacterium | reverse complement strand
ATTTGAATCTCAGAACGGACCGCGAGAAGATCATCGAGAGATCCACCGAAACGGCGGCGCTCAGTAAGAACGCTAACGACAGCTGCGCCCGCCTCTTGATATTGAGCGGCTAGAGCTCTTGGATCGCCAATCGTTGCAAGTGAGCCCTTACTAGGAGATGAGCGCTTGACCTCAGCGATGATATTCATCTCGTGCGCAATCAATCTCGGATGTGCATCTATGACCGCTGGAGCGAGTGAGAGTTGTTCTTGAATACGAGATAACGGAAGTCGACGAGCAGCTAAATCTTCACGTACTCCCTCAATAATGGAATCGAGAACGCTCATTTCTTATCCCGCTTCTCAGTCGGATCTATTCCACGGTCGAGAGCTTTCCAATCGGAGATTTCACGTGCGCCCTTATCGGTTCGCTCATACCTTCCGGAAAGTCTGAATTTACGTGAGAGCGAGATTGCAGCGATTGCTACAAGTAAGAGTGAGATATTGAGTTTCCACATGATTAGCCACGCATCGCATTCGCTGTTTGAATTGCAGTTAACACTGCAGCTGCCTTATTAATTGTCTCTTGATTCTCAGACTCTGGATCTGAATCTGCCACAACTCCTGCACCCGCTTGCACATATCCAACGCCGTCTTTGATAAGTGCTGTGCGGATTGCGATACATGTATCGATATTTCCGGTGAAATCAAAGTATCCGATTGCTCCGCCATAGAGACCGCGTCGTGTTGGTTCAAGGCGTTCGATAATCTCCATCGCGCGAGGCTTAGGTGCTCCAGAGAGGGTACCGGCAGGAAAGACTGAGAAGAGAGCATCGATAGGTGCCGCACTCTCGGCAAGCTCGCCAATAACGGTAGAGACAATATGCATCACATGCGAGTACCGCTCAATATGCATGAAGTCGATTACCTCGACAGAGCCCGGAGTACAGACTCGACCCACATCATTACGGCCAAGATCTACCAACATTAAGTGCTCAGCACGTTCTTTAGGATCTGCCAATAGCTCTTCACCGAGCCGGACATCTTCTTCAAGCGATGCAGATCTCTTACGTGTACCTGCGATGGGGTGGACCATCACTTCACGTCCAGTTACCTTCACGAGCGCCTCAGGGCTTGAGCCAACGACTTCGAAACCATCGAAGCGGAAGAGATACATATATGGACTTGGATTGCTCAAGCGAAGTGCACGGTAAACATCAAGCGCATCAGCGCTAACAGATGTTGAGAATCGCTGCGAGATAACAATCTGAAATGCCTCGCCTGCTCGAATCTCTTCTTTCGCAATCTCGACCTTAGATCGGAATTCATCTGCACTTATATTGCGATCAAATGTTGGCTTTGCAAAATCTGGAATTTCACTGACATCGCCTGCAAGTGCGCTCTGGAGATCTTGATACATGCGGTCTAGTCGAACTTGCGATTCTGCATATGCCTCATCGACACGTTCATCCGAACCATCCCAATTGATTGCATTGGCAATCAAAGTAACGGTGCCATTGCTGTGATCCATCACTGCAAGATCACTCGCTAACATAAAGGCAATCTCTGGAAGGTTGAGATCATCGACTGCAATGCTGGGAATATTTTCTAATCGACGCACCGCGTCATAACCCATATAGCCAACTAGCCCACCAGTCAGTGGTGGAAGCCCTGGAATTATTGGGGTCTTGAGATGTGCAACAGATTTCTTAAGCGCTTGCAGTGGATCCATACCACGCGGGACTCCTGCAGGTGGGGTTCCAATCCAATGTGCTGCGCCATCGCGTTCTGTCAGAGTTGTCTGACTTCTCACTCCGATAAAGGAGTAGCGAGACCACGCTCCCCCATGTTCGGCGGATTCCAGAAGAAATGTTCCAGGATTGTTCTTCGCTAATTTCTTATAGAGACCGAGTGGAGTCTCGCCATCTGCAAGTACGCGACGATAGACAGGAATGACATTGTTATCGCGGGCGTATTCGCGGAATTCAGCTAACTTCATTGCGTTATATCGAAATCTTTGTATGGAAACAGGTGCGATCGCCGGTATGGCAGGCAGCGCCTACCTGTTCGACCTGGAGCAGGAGGGCATCGCCATCGCAATCTAATGAAATTGAAATTACTTTCTGAGTATGCCCCGATGTCGCGCCTTTCTCCCAGAGCTCATTGCGACTTCGAGACCAATAGGTTGCTCGCCCAGTATCAACTGTGATTGCGAGAGATTCGCGGCTCATATAAGCCATCATCAAGACTTCCCCGCTCGCCACATCTTGAGCGATGGTCGGAATTAAATCGAGTCCATCTTTAAGAAGCGCAGAGATTTCTGCTGAGAGCTCGATTGTCATAGTCGTATTCTGCCTTAGAGGCGCGGGGCCTTGCGCACTGGATAACCACTCCGGTCGAGATACTTCTTAATATCACCGATGCGGTGGACTCCGAAGTGGAAGATAGATGCTGCCAAGAGCGCATCTGCTCCAGCATCGAGGGCTGCGGCGAAATCATCTTGCGTGCCAGCGCCACCACTTGCAATCAGCGGCACCTGTGAGACTGCGCGAACTGCCTTGATCATGCCTAAGTCATATCCTGCTCGCGTTCCATCGGCATCCATCGAGTTGAGGAGAATCTCACCGACTCCAAGGGCGCATGCCTTCTCTACCCAGGCGAGTGCATCAAGGGATGCGCTCTGTCGACCGCCATGTGTTGTGACCTCGAAACCAGAATCAGTATTAGCGCGGCGCGCATCGACTGAGAGCACAAGTACTTGAGATCCAAATCGATCTGCAATCTCTGCAATAAGTTCGGGGCGAGCAATTGCTGCTGTGTTGATCGAAACTTTGTCGGCACCTGCTCGTAGCAAACGATCAACATCTTCGACTGCACGAATACCACCGCCAACGGTCAATGGAATAAATACTTGTTCGGCTGTTTTGCGGACTACATCGAGAGTTGTCTCGCGACCTGCAACGCTTGCCGAGATGTCGAGGAAGGTGAGCTCATCGGCGCCTTCTGCGTTATAGAGCGATGCCATCTCAACGGGATCGCCTGCATCTACCAAATTTGTGAAATTAACACCTTTAACTACTCGACCATCGGTGACATCCAGGCAGGGAATGATGCGAACTGAGAGGCTCACTTCTTTGTTAGCTCCAGCGCTTCTTCAAGTGTGAAGGCCGCTGCATAAAGCGCCTTTCCAACAATCGCACCTTCAACACCAATTGAGCGAAGCGCTGAGAGCGCAGCAATATCTTCCAGCGATGAGATTCCACCGCTTGCAATCACAGGCTTTCGCGTTGCTGCACATACCTCTTTAAGAAGTTCGAGGTTTGGACCTTTAAGGGTTCCGTCTTTCGTTACATCGGTAACGACATAACGTGCACAGCCATCACGCTCAAGGCGCTCGATAGTTTCAAAGAGGTCTCCACCTTCTTTAGTCCAGCCGCGCGCTGCCAAGGTATGTCCGCGAAGATCGAGACCGACTGCGATGCGATCTCCAAACTCTGCAATAACACGTGAAGTCCACTCGGGGTTCTCTAGGGCAGCAGTTCCAAGGTTGACACGGCGACATCCTGTTGCGAGTGCGCGCCGAAGTGATTCATCGTCACGAATTCCACCTGAGAGCTCTACTTTGATATCGAGCCGACCAACAACTTCTGCAAGGAGCGCGCTATTTTCACCGCGTCCAAATGCTGCATCGAGATCTACCAAGTGAATCCATTCAGCGCCTGATGCCTGAAAATCAAGGGCTGCATCGAGTGGTGAGCCATATGCTGTCTCGGCATCGAGTTCGCCTTGAACTAAGCGGACTGCGCGGCCATCTTTAACGTCAACAGCAGGGAGAAGTTCTAAGTAGCTCATAGCGTCGATACCCAATTCTTAATTAAGTGAAGTCCTGCATCGCCAGATTTCTCTGGGTGAAACTGTGTTGCGCTCATTACTCCATCTTCAATCGCAGCGAGAAAACGTGAGTCGTAATCTGTCCATGATTGAAGGGCCGCGGATTCAATTCTCTCCGTAACTCCATATGAATGTACGAAGTAGAAGGACTCCCCTTCAACTCCCTTAAAGAGCTGGCTTCCTTCTGCTGCATTGACGGTATTCCATCCCATATGTGGGAGAACCTTCGCCTCTAATTTTTCAACTGTAGGTGGCCAGATTGCCACGCCCTCGTGTGCGCCATGTTCTACACCGTGCGCAAAGAGAATCTGCATTCCTACACAAATTCCAATCGTCGGGCGCGCAAGTGAAATTCTCTCTCGGACTAACTCATCTCCGCGAACGGATTTGAGGCCAGCCATACATGCGCCGAATGCACCGACACCTGGAACGACTAGACCTTCAGCCTCGAGCGCTGTTGAGTAATCCGAGGTGAGAACTACTTCTCTACCTGCACGTTCAAATGCTCGAAGTGCTGAGCGGAGATTTCCAGAACCGTAATCCAGGATGGCAATTGCCATTGAATTAAAGAGTTCCCTTTGTTGAAGGAATTCCTGCCGTGCGTCCATCAATAGCAACTGCATCGCGAAGTGCGCGTGCAACTGCCTTGAACTGTGCCTCAAAGACGTGATGTGCGTTGCGACCTTCAAGGACACGCACATGGAGAGCGATACGCGCTTCAGCAACGATGGATTCCCAGATATGGCGTCCCAGAGTCGTATCAAAAGTTCCGATTAGTTCAACAATCTCTGGCTGGCGATGTACTAAATAGGGACGTCCTGAAAGATCTACCGCTGCCTGAACGAGAACCTCATCGAGCGGAACCATTGCGTCGCCAAATCGACGAATACCTGATTTGTCGCCAAGAGCTTCACGAAGCGCCTGACCAAATGCGAGAGAGGTATCTTCAACTGTGTGGTGTGAATCAACATCGATATCGCCTGTGGTCTTAATGGTGAGGTTAAAGCCTGAGTGCTTTCCAAGTTGAGACATCATGTGATCAAAGAAAGGTACGCCGGTGTCAACGGATATTTCACCGGTTCCATCGAGTGTGAGATCTACGAGAACGCTCGACTCTTTCGTTGTGCGTTCTACTCGTGCATTTCTCATTTTCTCTCCCTATTTCTTGCTACTTAGATGTACTTAGAATCTTCTTGAGCGCGCTGATAAATAATTTATTCTCGGCTTCACTGCCGATAGTCACTCGCAAGTAACCTGATAATCCCACATCGCGAATCAGCACTCCTGCATCCAAGAGCGATTTCCAGAGTGTTGGAGCTGGAATATCAAATCCTGAGAAGAGGAGGAAATTCGCCTTGCTTGGAACTACAACTAGTCCAAGCTCTTCAAGTTCATTCTTAACCCACTCGCGATGGCTTACCAAGGTAGCAACATTGCCCAAGAGTTCATCCCGATATTCAAGTGCTACTTCTGCTGCTGCCTGTGTGATGGCGCTGAGGTGATAAGGAAGACGTACTATGAAGAGAGCACTGATCACCGATGCATCGGCAACAAGGTACCCAAGGCGCACGCCAGCAAAAGAGAAGGCCTTGCTCATGGTGCGGATGACAACAACATTGGGATATTTCCTAATTAATGTAACTGCAGAGAGTTCATCAGAGAATTCGGCATAGGCCTCATCCACGACAAGAAGACCTGGCACGATTCCTGCAAGCTCTTCAATCTCAGCGATCGTGACCGAGCTACCCGTCGGATTATTAGGTGTTGTGATGAATGTCAGAGCGGCGCCACTCTTTGCAATATCTTCACGTGCTATTGAGATATCGAGGGAGAAATCTTCTCTGCGGCGTCCATCGCTCCATGGTGAATTGGTGACGCGAGCGATGAGTGGGTGCATGGAATATGAAGGTGTAAATCCAATTGCACCCTTTTCCCCAAAGGCAAGAAAGAGAGATTGAATAATCTCGTTACTTCCATTGGCTGCCCAGATGTTATCTAACGAAAAATCGCACTCTGACTGAGAATTGATGAACGCTGCGAGGTCGCTTCGAAGGGCGTTGGCATCTCGATCTGGATAACGATTGAGATTGCGCGCAACGCTCTCGATACGTGATGCGATAGCTGATGCGAGAGCGTCAGAGAGTGGGAATGGATTTTCGTTGGTATTGAGAACGGCATCAGCTGGTAGCTGTGGAGCACCGTATGGTGAGAGCGGGCGCAAGCGATCGCTTAATGGAAGCCACTCTGGCCACTGACTCATAACGATTCGAACCTTGCAGAGATTGCTTCTCCATGGGCAGGAAGGTCTTCTGCATTTGCAAGGGTAATAACGGTAGGAGCAATATCGGTGAAGGCTCTTTCTGCATATTCGATGTAGTGAATTCCTTTTAAGAAAGATTGCACAGAGAGCCCGCTGCTATGACAAGCGCAACCACCTGTTGGAAGTACGTGATTCGATCCCGCAGAGTAATCACCGAGCGAGACAGGTGAGAAACGTCCAATAAATACCGCACCTGCATTTCGGATCTTCAGAGCATCGGTGCCAGCATTGAGAGTCTGAATCTCAAGGTGCTCTGCAGCATATGCGTTGACGACATCGAGACCTTGCTCGATAGAGTCAACAAGGACGGCAGCGGATTGAATTCCGGTAAGAGCTGTGTGAATTCGATCAGAGTGTCGAGTCAGCGGTACGCGCTTTTCGAGTTCGACATGTACGGCATCAATTAATTCAGATGAATCGGTTACCAAGACTGCAGCAGCAATAACATCGTGTTCTGCTTGGCTTATGAGATCGGTTGCAACGTCTGCAGCAATTGCGCTCTTATCTGCAAGGATTGCAATCTCAGTTGGACCTGCCTCAGAATCAATTCCGATAATTCCTCGCAAGGCGCGCTTTGCCGCGGCAACATAAATATTTCCTGGCCCTGTCACAAGATCACACTTTGCCGCCACCCCTTCCATGCCATATGCAAAGAGAGCAACTGCCTGTGCGCCACCGATTGCATAGACCTCGGTGATACCAAGGAGAGCGCATGCTGCAAGAATCGTTGGGTGTGGAAGTCCACCATTATCAACTTGAGGCGGTGAGGCAACAGCGATGCTAGCTACTTCAGCAATCTGCGCCGGAATTACATTCATCAAAACAGAGCTTGGATAGACAGCGCGGCCACCTGGTACGTAGAGACCTACCCGGTCGACCGGTATCCACTTCTCACTGACTACTCCACCATCGACGACGGTGACTTTCGTTTCTTCTCGCTTCTGTGAGGCGTGAACCTTGCGGATGCGATCGGCAGATACTTCGAGAGCGGTACGAATCTCAGGATTTAACTCTGCAAGTGCTTGATCAAGGGCTGACTGCGGGACACGAATTGAGGCTGGCTTCACCCCATCAAATTGCTCTGCAAGAGCGATGAGGTCAGATTCATTACCGGTCTTTACGCGGTGGAGAATGGGTTCGATTGCAACCATCGCAGCGGCAACATCGAGTGTGGCGCGTGGGAGCTCGCGCTGATATTGATCCTTGGTGAGGTGCTTTCCTCGGAGATCGACGCGACGCAACATGTACCTATTCTACGTTGCGAGTGCGCCCTGATGCGACGCGATTAGCCGCGAACGATGCAATCTGGCCCCAAGATCGCCTTGAGATCAGCGCTCAAACTAGGTGATGCAGTGACGTGAGCATCGACCTTTAGCACAGTTGATTTCTGCGTATCGACAACATGGAGATGGACTTCACGCTTTCCAGGGTGTGATTTGAGAATCTCTTTCATACGTTCAACGATAGGTGGCGTCACTTGGGCTGCAGGAAGTGAGATGAGAAGAGGTCCAGTGGGACCGCTGGTGATATCTGGCATCGACATCTCCATCGCGGTAAAGCGAACCTGCTCATCGCTACGTGAGAATCGACCTCGAATTACTACGACACGATCTTCTGTGAGTGAGAGTGCGTATTGGTTGTAGGTCTTTGAGAAGAAGAGAGCTTCAATTGAGCCTTCAAGATCTTCAATATTTACAACGGCCCATGAATCTCCATTACGAGAAACTTTTCGTTGAACACCGGTAATCAACCCACCAACTGTGACCATGCCATCTGGAACTCCTTCATCGAGGAGCTGGCTGATGGACATATCGGTATGTGAGCGCAAGACATGCTCAACGCCTAGAAGCGGATGATCTGAAACATAGAGCCCGAGCATCTCTCGTTCAAATGCAAGGAGCGTTGATTTATCCCACTCGCTCTGAGGAATCTCGACTTCAAGACCCGCCATATCTGATGCAGTCTCTCCCCCGAAGAGATCAAATTGACCAATAGCCTCTGCGCGCTTGGTTTCGATCACCGAGTCAATCGCCTCGAGGTGAATTGTCATCAAACCTTTACGAGGATGTTTCAGCTCATCAAAGGCTCCACCCTTGATGAGCGATTCAATCGTCTTCTTATTGCAGACTTGCGCATCTACCTTCGCTAAGAAATCTCCAAATGATGTGAAGTTTCCCTTGGTGGTTCGCGATGCCTTAATCGATGCAACAACGCCTTCGCCAACGTTTCGAATTGCCGCAAGTCCAAAGCGAATATCTCGACCACGAGGTGTGTACTCGGCATTAGATTCATTGACATCTGGCGGCAAGACCTTGATGCCCATGCGACGGCATTCTGAGAGATAGAGAGCTGACTTATCTTTATCATCGCGAACCGATGTGAGAAGTGCTGCCATATATTCAGTTGGGAAGTTCGCCTTGAGATAAGCAGTCCAGAAAGAGACAACACCATATCCTGCAGAGTGAGCCCGGTTAAATGCGTAATCAGAGAATGGGATCAGAACTTCCCAGAGGCGCTTGATAGCAACCTCGGAGAATCCATTTGCCTTCATGCCGGCTTCGAATGGGACGTACTCCTTATCGAGGATCTCCTTATTCTTCTTACCCATCGCCTTACGCAAGAGATCTGCGCGTCCGAGGGTAAAGCCTGCAACCTTTTGTGCAATCGCCATTACTTGTTCTTGGTAGACGATCAAACCGTAGGTATCGCCCAAAATATCCTGTAACGCTTCAGAGAGCTCGGGGTGGATTGGTTCAACTTTCTTACGACCGTTCTTGCGATCGGCGTAATCATTATGCGAGTTCTCGCCCATCGGCCCTGGACGGTAGAGCGCAATCACCGCAGAGATATCTTGAAAAGAGTCAGGTGACATTGCGCGAAGAAGGGAGCGCATTCCGCCACCATCGAGCTGGAATACGCCGAGAGTATCTCCACGTGAGAGAAGTTCGAAGGTCTTCTGATCTGCAAGTGGGAGATCTTCAAGAACTACATCGATATTTTGATTCTCTTTAATATTTGCGAGAGTGTCATCCAGGACTGAGAGATTTCGAAGTCCAAGGAAGTCCATCTTGAGAAGGCCGGTTGCCTCACAGGCACCCATATCAAATTGAGTAATGATTGAGCCATCGGATTCGCGGCGATGGATTGGAATGACATCAAGCAATGGATCGCGCGAGAGAATCACGCCTGCTGCGTGGACTCCCCACTGGCGCTTCAAGCCTTCAAGACCCTTTGCAAGATCGACCACGCGCTTAGAATCAACATCGCTCTCATAAAGCTGGCGGAACTCGCCTGCTTCGCCGTAGCGAGAATCCTTTGGATCGAAGACGCCACCGAGAGTGATGTCCTTACCCATAACAGATGGCGGAAGTGCCTTTGTTAACTTCTCACCAATTGCATATGGGTATCCGAGAACTCGGGTTGAATCTTTCAGCGCTTGCTTTGACTTAATTGTTCCGTAGGTGATGATCTGGGCCACGCGATCTTCACCGTACTTCTCTGTTGCATATCGAATCATCTCTGCGCGGCGACGTTCATCGAAGTCGAGATCGATATCCGGCATAGAGATACGTTCTGGATTAAGGAATCGCTCGAAGAGCAGGCCGTGTTCGATGGGATCAAGTCCGGTAATTCCAAGT
>CANGLK010000037.1 GCA_947454735.1 Candidatus Nanopelagicaceae bacterium | reverse complement strand
CCTTCGATATGTGGGGCGATAAATATCTCTATCGCCAGTCTTCATCTTGCCTACAGCCATACCGAGTAAAGATTTAAGCCTTAACAAACGGGTACTGATTTAAGCGTCCGACTAGGCATAAGGGTACTAGAGGTCGGTGAGATTGCATACTCCTTGGGCTTTCACAGGCTATTCACTTCACGCTCAATACGGGTCGGTAATACACTGAAAACATGAGCAATAACGATTTCAACCCAGCAAATAGCCCAATTATCCAGATTGAACGCCGTAAGGCGGTAGCAATCATCGCAGCAGCTGCGATCCTCGCATCTGCACTAGGACTTGGATTGGCAAAGGTTGGATCGGGGTTCGCATCGCGAACAACAAATGGAATCACTGTCACTGGCTCCGCAAAGACTTCAGCGACTGCAGATAACGTTGTTTGGACTCTCAATGTTTCACTGACACGTCCAACAGTTGCTGCTGCTGTAACAAAGGTTGGCAGCGATGTCGTAGCCGTATCTAAGTACCTTACGGATGGTGGCGTTACAGCTGGAGATATCACTCTCGGCTCTGTCTCCACCTATGCAAATGAAGAGTATTCCAATGGAAATAACACGGGACGAATTTTGAATTACCGTGCAAACCGCGATGTCGTTGTGCGCTCCAAGGATGTTCAATTAATTGCAAAACTTTCACAAGGAATCGGCTCACTCTTGCAGACTGGAGTCAGTGTCAATAATTACGGACCTCAGTACTACATCTCAACACTTCCTTCGTTGCGCCCTCAGCTTCTTGAAGAAGCTATGAAGGATGCAAAGGTTCGCGCCGAAGCAATCACAAAAGCCGTTGGCGGAAAAGTTGGATCAGTTCAGTCGGTCCGCGCCGGTGTATTTCAAGTAACAACTCCAGATTCAACAATGACTGCAGATGCTGGTGCTTATGACACTTCAAGCATCGAGAAAACTGTAACCTCGACTGTCTCAGTGACCTTCGCTGTAAAGTAATTCTCTATGCAGTATGCACTTGCGGTCGATATCGGTGGAACGAAAGCCACTGTTGCAACAATTGACACCACCTTTAACATCCTTGCGCGTCGAGAGATTTCTACTGGTTCAGCCCTTGATTTAGAGTCGGTCTTAGAAGCTGCAACGAATGAAGTCATTGATTCAACGAGCGGGGAATTGCTCGGAGTCGGCATTGGATCTGCCGGTCCACTAGATGTAACTGCCGGAACAATCAGCCCGGTTAACATTCCAAGCTGGCGCCCATTCAAGGTGGTTGATTTCTTTAGCGCCCTGACAAAGTCAGAGAACGTTGTCTTGCACGGTGATGGCATGTCTGTTGCAGATGCAGAGCACCAACTTGGTGCAGGTCGTGGCAGCAAAAATATGCTCGGCATGGTTGTTTCAACAGGAGTTGGCGGTGGACTTGTTCTCAATGGAAAGTTGATCTCTGGTGAATCAGGAAATGTCAGTTTCTTCGGCCACCATTCGATCAACCACACTGGCATCACCTGCATATGCGGTCGGGTTGGATGTGTTGAGGTTTATGCAAGCGGTCCAAGCATGGTCAGGCGTGCACACGAACTTGGTTGGAGAAACGATAAAGATGACTTCATCACCCTTGCTGAATCAGCGCGCAACGCAGACCCACTTGCCATCAAGGCAATCGATGAAGGAGCGCACGCACTAGCTGTAGGCATCATCAACGTTGCAGCGATTGCAGACCTTGAGTTAGTTGTTATTGGTGGCGGAGTGTCGCAGGCAGGCGATATCTATTGGCAACCACTCTTGCGCCATATAGCTGCAGAATCAAAGGACATTTCATTCTTAAGAGGGCTCAAGATCAAGAAGGCAGAGCTCTTGCGCGATGCTGGATTACTTGGCGCAGCACTTGGAGTGCTGTCACCGCAAGACTGAGAATACTGATAATCTGCTGAGAGTTTAGCCTTTAAAAGGCTCCTGAAGATTCCGAGAAGTTAAACCGCCATAAACTTCCAACATGCCAAAGAAGTCGCTCGCTCCAAAAGCTCTTGCCTTCTTATTGGCTCTTGAATCGGCATCACTAGTGGGTCTGCTCTCCATGCACCGTTTCCCACATTTTGTGCGAGTCGTCGGTCGAGAAATTCACTCAGCAACTATTAACCTCACCGAAGCCGCAGCTCTTATCGTTTCAATAGCTCTTCTACTCGTAGCCCGCGGAGTTGCAACACGTCGTAGACGAGCCTGGTGGTTAGCGCTATGCCTTCAAGTAACTCTGATATCAATAGGGTTATTTCACAATATCCATAGGTATATTTCGCATCGACATACATCTCACTTGATCTTCGGCACATTTGGTTTTTCGCACCTTCTCTTCGAGCTAGCTCTCTTACTCCTTCTGATTGCATTTCGAAATCAATTTAGGAAGATTATCGCTACTCATACACGAAGGGGTGACTTCTACTATTTTCTGAAGGTAACGTCCCTATCGACATTAATTGCAACGTTTATGGTCTTTCTCGATGGACGTTACTTTGTATCTCGTCCTTCACTTATTCAAGATCTAGAAATCACACTGAAAGGTTTTATCGGCGTATCGGGTCCAATCCCATTTAGTGCAACGCGATATCAGGAACGGATGGAAACCATTCTCATTTCCATCGGCGTATTTATCGCAGCAACTACAATTCTAAAGATTTTGCGTCCAATAGATTTAAAGTCACGACAATCTAAAGAGGCGAGAATCGCCGTAAGTGACTTACTTGCGAAGTATCCATCTAATGACTCTCTGGGCTATTTTGCCTTACGTGATGATAAAACGTTCATGTGGTCTACTAATTCAAAGGCTGTAATTGCATACTCTGTGAAGAACGGAGTAATGATCGCTTCTGGGGACCCACTCGGTGACCCAGAATGCTGGCCATCTGCGATGGAGAATTTCATAACTGAGGCCGATAATCACTCGTGGATTCCGGCCGTATATGGATGCACTGAGCGCGCCGGAGAAATATGGCGCCGTGAAACTGGTTTAGAAGCGCTTGAGATGGGCGATGAAGCGATCATCGATGTCGCCAGCTACACACTCGATACGCCGCAGATGAAGAATGTTCGACAGACGATTAATCGCGCGCGTAAGGATGGCAGCACTGTATTCACAAAGAAGATTGCAGAGATGGAGCTGAAGCAGCTTGCAGAGTTTGAGAAATTAGCTCACTCATGGCGTAGAGGTGGAGAAGAACGCGGATTCTCGATGGCCCTTGATCGCTTCTGCTCACCAGAGGATCAGGAAGCGGTGATTTCTTGGGCAGAACTCAATGGGGAATATGTGGCTTTCTTGCAATTCGCACCGTGGGGGAGTGATGGGTTATCTCTTGATCTCATGCGACGTTCACACGAGAGCCCTCCTGGAATAAACGAACTTCTCATCAATGCCACTATTGAATACGCCCGAGAAAATAAAATTGCCCGCCTCTCTCTAAATTTTGCGACCTTTAGATCAATTTTTGAAAGGGGTGAGCGACTAGGGGCGGGGCCAATCACCCGTTTCAATCATCGTGTTTTGAAGTTGGCATCACGATTTGTGCAGATGGAGTCCCTCTATCGATTTAACTCCAAATTTCAGCCAATCTGGGAGCCACGATTCTTACTCTTTCCAACCGTTGGAAAGCTAGCCAAGATTTCAATTGCAGTTCTCCAGATTGAATCTTTCCTACCGGACTCACCTTTTGATTTCCTGAAAATGAAGGTGAACAAGTAATGGGATTGACTGATCTATCAACGCTTCTATTTGCAATTTTTCTCACCTTAATATCAACTTGTGGAGCAGCTCTCTTTTGGGGAAAGATCTACCGAAAGGGGTTTAGCAATCTCGCTTTGAGATTGATCTTGATTATCCTCTGTCAGATACTCGCAATGACTTCGGTCGGCCTTGCAGTCAATCGCTCCAATGGATTCTTTGAAAGTTGGAGTGACCTTTTTGGGAGTGGTTCAAATTATTCTGCTGCGGCAGTTACAAATTCACAGCTTCCCAAATTGAGTAGCACTGATCTCTCCCATGCTAAGAAATTAAGCAATGGAGCGATAATGGTGAGCGATGTCATCACAGGAAAAGCTTCAGGAATTTCAAATCTTGTTTATCTCTATCTACCGAAGTCACTGAAGAATGAGTTGATGATAAATTCACATGTAAAAGCAGATAAATTTCGAGTCGTGGAATTCCTCACTGGATTTCCATCTCAACCAATCATGTGGTTTAAAGTGATGAAGATTGATCAAGAACTTGCACGCTTCAACACTTCTCATCCTCAGAGTCAGATAATCGGCGTATTTCCACAGGTCAATGTCGCTGGAAATTATGACCTCGAATGTATGAATCTTCCCAATGGGAAGCCAAAGGCTGAAACGTGGCTAGCTGAAGATATGCACACCTATCTTGAAAGGCGTGTGGGCGCAGTGGGTGCGCATTGGTCAATCATGGGGCTCTCTACTGGCGGATGGTGCGCAGCGATGCTCATGATGAAACACCCCGAACTTTTTGATAAGGCTGCTTCAATCGCTGGCTATTATCGCCCCGCACTCCCACTTACAGATCCGATATCGCTTCAAAACTGGGCTAAAACACATTATGGTCTCCCACAATTTGAAGCGATGCTCCCGCAAAAAATAAATTTATATCTGGTGGCAAGCCTTGGAGATAAGTATTCGATCAAAGAGACGCGGAAGTTTTTAGCTCTAAGCCATCCGAATCTTAAAATTAAGTATCGAGAAATTCCTTCAGGAGGCCACAATCCTCATGTCTGGATTCCATCCATTAAACCCGTGCTTGATTGGTTATAGCGGAATATTTGTATGGGTACCGCGGCGATGTGGAGCAGATGCAAGTGCTTGAACTAAAGCGGTACGTGTGCGATTTGGTTCAATGACCTCATCGACAGCGCCAATTTCAACTGCAGTGTTGATGCCGCCTGAAACTCGGTCGTGTTCTGCTGCCAGCTCTAACTCCATCGCAGCGCGTGCATCCTCTGGCAGATCTGCAAGAAGTCGGCGGTGCAAAACTCGCACGGCAGCAACTGCACCCATTACAGAAACTTCTGATGTTGGCCATGCAAATGTTCGTGTTGCACCCAGGGATTTTGAATTCATGGCAACGTAGGCTCCACCATAGGCGCGACGTGTAATAAGTGTGACGCGGGGGACAACAGATTCCGCAAAGGCGTGGAGCAACTTTGCGCCACGGCGAACCGCACCTTCCCACTCTTGGCCAGGGCCAGGTAAGAATCCAGTCACATCTGCAATGACAACCATTGGGATACCGAAGGCATCGCATGTGCGAACAAAACGAGCTGCTTTCTCTGCAGCGGCTGCATCGAGAACTCCACCGATATGCGCTGGATTGTTGGCAATCACTCCAACTGTGCGACCACCAAGGCGACCAATAACGGTCGACATATTCTCTGCCCAGACAGGAAGTAGCTCGAGCTTCTCGCCATCGCTATCGAGAATTGCATCGATAAGCGGATGCACCTGATATGAACGCTTCTCTACCGGTGGAACATGAACGCTTAAATCAGTATCAGTGATATCTGATGTGAAGTGTCCTTGATCAGCAAAGAGCGAGACGAGATCTTGAATCTCACTAAATGCGATATCTTCGGTCGGAGCGATTACATGTGCAACACCGCTATTTTTTGAATGCGCTTCAGGTCCACCAAGGGCTGCAATATCAATATCTTCACCGGTCACCGATTTAACTACATCGGGGCCGGTTACGAAGATGCGCCCCTCTGGAGCAAGAACAACGACGTCGGTCAATGCAGGGCCGTATGCGCCACCACCTGCAGTCGGACCTAGAACAAGTGAGAGCTGAGGAATTCGACCGCTAGCAAGGACCATCGCTTGAAAGACTTCACCAAATGCATTGAGCGAGAGAACGCCATCGCTTAATCGCGCACCACCTGAGTGCCAGATTCCGATGATCGGAAGTTGATAGGCCATCGCTTCGCGGTAAGCGGCGAGGATGACATTCGAACCTTCGATACCAAGTGCACCAGATTTTGATGTTGCGTCAGATGCGAAGACGACAACTTTATTTCCATTGATAGAGCCGGTTGCCGCAATCATTCCGCAATCTGTGCGAGGCAGTAAGAATTGAAAAGTATCTGCGTCGATAAGGCGCTTGATGCGGACCTCTGGGTCACGGGCATCTATTGCGATGGGATCGCTCATGCCTAGAGTGTATAACTTAGAGAGAGTTAAATACGAGGACGACGTTATGGCCACCGAAGCCAAACGAGTCGTTTAACGCAGCAATATCACCGGCAGGAAGTGCGCGAGGTGTGTCACGAACGACATCTACAGTCACAGCTGGGTCTAAGTTTTCGATATTGATTGTTGGTGGCGCAAGGCGATCTTGCAGCGCCTTCACAAGGAATACAGATTCAATAGCACCGGCTCCACCAAGAAGGTGTCCAGTCATTGACTTTGTTGCAGATACTGCAACGTGATCTGCATCTGCGCCGAGAGCCTTACGAAGTGCATTTGCTTCTGCAACATCTCCTGCAGGAGTTGAGGTCGCATGGGCATTAAGGTGAAAAATATCTTTCGCAGTCATTCCCGCGTTCTGAAGTGCAAATTTGATAGCACGCTGCACGCCTGAACCTTCAGGATCCGGTGCTGCAATGTGATAACCATCAGATGTAAGACCTTGTCCGCTGATCTCGCAGTAAATCTTTGCACCGCGCGCCTTAGCGTGCTCATACTCTTCAAGTACAAGAATTCCGCCGCCTTCACCGAGTACAAAACCATCGCGATCGCGATCGTAAGGACGTGAAGCACGTGCAGGATCATCGTTACGAGTTGAGAGAGCTTTCATGGCTGCAAAAGCTGCCATCGGAAGCTGGTGACATGCCGCTTCAACGCCACCGCTGACGACGATATCGGCGCGGTTGTTCTTGATCATTTCAAAGGCATAACCGATTGCTTCAGCTCCTGATGCACATGCAGATACAGGAGTATGGACGCCAGCTTTAGCTTGAAGCTCGAGACCGACATTTGCAGCTGGGCCATTAGGCATCAACATCGGGACTGTATGAGGGCTGACGCTACGAGCGCCCTTCTCGTTGAGAATATTAAATTGATCCATCAGCGTGATGACTCCGCCGATACCTGATGCAATCACAACACCGAGACGCTCTTTATCGAGTTCATCGGGAGATCCAGCATCTTTCCAAGCCTCACGTGAGGCGATGAGGGCAAATTGCTCAGAGCGATCGAGGCGGCGCATCTCAACGCGCTCCATCTGCTCAGATGGTTCTGTCGCAACGCGCGCAGCGAAATGCACTGGAAGCATTTCACGCCAATCATCGGTAAGAAGGCGGACTCCACTCTGGCCGGCAAGAACTGCCTTCCAGGTTGAATCGACATCTCCACCGAGAGGGGTGGTTGCACCAAGACCGGTGACCACTACGCGACGCTGTGACATACCTTTAATTCCTTACTTAATTCGTTATTAGTTAGAAGCGTTGACGATGAAGTTAACAGCGTCGCCTACTGTGACGAGCTCAGTTACCTTCTCATCAGGAATCTTCACGCCGAAACGCTCTTCACATGCAACAACAACTTCAACCATGCTGAGTGAGTCAACTTCGAGATCTTCTGTGAAGTTCTTATCGAGTTCGATTGATGCTGCTGGGATACCAGCTACTTCTTCAACGATTTCCTTGAGTCCTGCAAGTACATCTGCTTGTGCAAGCGCCATTGTGTTCATCCTTTTCTATTGCTTATTTTCTTGATACATCTGAACGTCTATGTGAACAGGGTTTTATTCTCTCCGAAAATAACGGCTACTTCCTAGTACCCGCGTGGAAAATCATTAACTTTTTATGGTTTTGGAGGAAGTTTGACTACTTGGCCCGCATAAACGAGACCTGCGCCATACCCAATAAGAAGTGCAATCTTTCCGTGGAGCTCAGGATGTTTCTTGAGAAGCGCATCCATAGCTAGGGGAATCGAAGCAGCAGATGTATTTCCATTGGTGCGAATGTCATCGGCGATGATGACGCGCTCGGGCATATCCATCTCTTTCGCCATTGTTTCGATAATTCGAATATTTGCTTGGTGAGGAATAAAGGCATCGATATCGTTGACTGTGAGGCCTGCAGCATCGAGGGCCTTAATCGCCGCCTTGCTCATTGAAAATACGGCCCAGCGAAAGACCTTCTGTCCCTCTTGAGAGATATTTGGCCACTTCACATCTGCCTTAGTGAGCTGAGTTTCAGTATTGCGAACATCAATCCATGAAGGGTTCATCTGAATAGCATCGCGGCTATCAGCATCTGATCCCCATTCAACAGGGCCGATACCTGCTTCCTTAGATTCACCAATGATCACTGCACCGGCACCATCGGCGAAGATAAATGCCGTTGCGCGATCAGATGGGTCGGTGAAATCTGAAATCTTCTCCGCTCCGATAACAAGAACCTTCTTTGAAGTTCCCGCCTTTACAAAGTCATGTGCCATTGAAACCGCGTAACAGAAACCAGCGCAAGCGGCATTGATATCAAAGGCTGCAGCCTTTGGATTACCAAGGCGCTGCAAGAGCGCCGTTGCTGCAGATGGTGCCTGAAAAGGAAAGGTAATAGTTGCAACGATGACGGTATCAACATCATCAATTGTTAAGTGCGCATTCTTGAGCGCATCTTCTGCCGCCCAAATCGCCATATCAAGAAGAGTCTCAGACTCATCTGCAAAGCGACGGCTTTCGATTCCGGTGCGCTGCTGAATCCACTCATCACTTGATTCGATGCGATCGACAATTTCAGAGTTAGGAACAAGTCGCTTTGGGCGGTAAGAGCCGACTGCGAGAATCTGACTTTCGCTACCTGTACGTGTCTTGATGCTCAACTTACTTACCTCCATGTGTAAGAGCGAATGCAGATGCTGCTTCAAGTTCTGCCGGTGACTTCAACGCTAATTGTTCGATAGTAGGAACAGCTCGCTTAATAAGTCCAACGAGAGTTCCAGCTGGAGCGACTTCAATTACTCCTGATACGCCTTGTGCTGCAAGAGTTTCCATGCAGAGATCCCAACGAACAGGGTTTGCAATCTGATTGACGATGCGATCGAGAATTTCACGGCCAGATGTAATAACGGCTCCATCTTTATTCGAGATAACTCCAACGTGGGCATCGCTGACCTCCATGCTCGCAGCAAGTGCGCGCATCGGTTCGACTGCTGGTTGCATATAAGAGGTATGGAAGGCACCGGCAACGGCGAGTGCGCGAACACGAGCACCTTCTGGGGCAAGCGAGGCAAGGGCTGCAAGATCTCCAGCAGCGACAATTTGCCCGCCTCCATTGTCATTTGCCGCAACAAGTCCAGCGTCAGCAATTGCTTTTAGAACTACCTCGCGATCTCCACCAAGTACGGCAGACATGCCTGCAGGGGCAAGCGCAGCAGCCTTTGCCATCTCAACCCCGCGAGTGCGCACCAACTTCATCGCATCAAGGGGAGTGAGAACGCCAGCGAATGCAGCAGCAGTAATTTCACCGACAGAGTGACCTGCAACAAGAGAAAATTTTCCATTAACGCCAAGTGCGCGACCGCTGAGTAATCCCGCTGCAACGATGAGCGGTTGTGCATTAGCAGTGTCTTTAATCTCTTCCGCATCTGCATGCACTCCGAGATGGACTAGATCTAGACCAATTGCATCAGACCATTCGATCAATAACTCTTTGCTCTGCGCATCCTCAATCCAAGGAGCGAGCATTCCTGGAGTCTGAGCTCCTTGCCCTGGGGCGATTATTGCTAGCACTTGAGAAATATATTGCGTAGGCAGATATACCGCCTAGTACTCAACCAATTAGTG
>CANGLK010000036.1 GCA_947454735.1 Candidatus Nanopelagicaceae bacterium | reverse complement strand
CGGGTCGGACGAACCTCTGGTGTGTCGGTTGTTCCGCCAGGAGCACCGCCGATTAGCTACGTTCGGAAGGGATAACCGCTGAAAGCATCTAAGCGGGAAGCTCGCTTCAAGATTAGGTTTCTCATTGGTTTACCAAGTAAGGCCCCCAGCTAGACTACTGGGTTGATAGGGTGGAAGTGGAAGAGCCGTAAGGCTTGGAGCTGACCACTACTAATAGGCCGAGGATTTAACTACAAAGTTGCTACGCGTCCACTGTGTGGCTCTCGAGATACGGTCGAGAGCTGCTAATAAAGAAGATCAGATTAATTTCTGGTCAGACTTACTTAGTAAGCTTGCGTCCAATAACTCAATAGCGTTTCGGCATCCATAGCGTGAGGGAAACACCCGGTCCCATTCCGAACCCGGAAGTTAAGCCTCACAGCGTCGATGGTACTGCACGGGTGACCTTGTGGGAGAGTAGAACGATGCCGGACTTAAATTATAAAAAGGGCGCTGAGCAATCAGCGCCCTTTTTGTTTTTCTTTGCTGAATAAATGCACTCGTTGGGAGAGAGCTATGAACGATCGTAATGAACGTCCAAGTCGTCCAGGTAATGGTCGACCATCTGGATCAGATCGTCCTTCATCAGGACGTCCATCGAGCTCACGTCCCGGAGATCGTCCATCACGTCCCGGAGATCGTCCATCACGTCCCGGAGATCGTCCATCACGTCCCGGAGATCGCACAGAGTCGCGACCAGGTCGCGGTGGTCGTGATGATCGCGCCGGTGCAACTCGAAATGTCTCCGATGGTCGTTCAGTAAGCGATCCACGCGGATTCCGCCCAGCTCCAATGGAACGCGATCCATCTCGCGTCCGTCCACGAATCTTTGAACCAGATATTCCAGAGCATGTTACAGGTGAAGAGCTTGAGAAGAGTGTGCGTGCAGAGCTACTAAGTCTCTCCGCAGAGAATGCAAAGGTTGTTGCGCGCCATATGGTCTGCGTTAATCTCTATATGGATATTGATCCAGAGCTTGCACATAAGCACGCAACTGCTGCTGCCTATCACGCCGGACGTCTTGCAGTTGTTCGTGAAACAGCGGGATACGCAGCCTATCGAGCTGGCCACTTTGAAATTGCTCTCAAGGAACTCCGCGCTGCAAATCGAATCTCAGGCGATGTCACATCATGGCCCGTGATGGCAGATTGCGAACGAGGACTCGGAAACCCTCTAAAAGCCTTGAAAATGGCTGGTTCTCCAGAGGTCTCTCGTCTAGAAAAGGCGGAAGAAATTGAGATGCGAATTGTTGCAGCTGGTGCGCGACGCGATCTCGGTGAATTTGATGCAGCTGTAGTTACATTGCAATGCCGTGAACTTCAAAATGATCGCGAACCTTGGTCACTCCGCATTCGTTATGCCTATGCCGATGCACTTGCAGCCTCGGGTCGCGACGAAGAGGCACGTGAATGGTTTAGCAAATGCGCTCTTCTCGATGAAGATGAAGAGACCGATGCTGCAGAACGTTCACAGGCGTAATCTCCTCCACAAGTAGTTCAAAAGGTTCTCAATCTTTCGATAGATTGCTCAACAATCCACCCTTCATCACAATTGGAGGAATAAATGGCGAGCAAGAAGAAGTTTGTGGATCTTGATGAGATTGATTATTCACTCAATGATTGCCTTTTACGAGGTCAGGTATCTGCAGAAGCGACTGATAGAGAGCTACCATCCGGCGAACATGTAGTTGAATTTCGTCTGATAGTCACTCGTGCCGAACGTGAGGGCGTGGATACCCTAGATATTGCAGCATGGAGCGCGAAGAGCCGCCGTACAGCACTCTCGCTCAAGCCAGGGGAGTGGATTGAGGTTGCAGGCTCAATTCGTAGACGTTTCTGGCAAGGCCCGGCTGGTCTTGCCAGTCGTTGGCAGGTAGAAGGCGAGAGCATCACACGGCTATAACGAGCCTCTGGCGCACACTTCGTCGCACCTAACCGATACTCTTTCCTCATGGCTAAGACTCCTGCGAGCGAACTCTTCACTACCTTGAAGGGTTACTTCAACCAACTTACTGAAGGTGAACGCACACCAACTGAGGTTGCTTCAGCTCTCAATGATTGGGCGCGAGATAGCGCAGAGTCAGTAAAGGCAAAGATCGCCGAAGAGGTTGAGGCGACTGTCTCCAAGATGGGTTTTGTAAAGCGCGAAGAGTACGAAGAACTTCAAGTGCGTGTTGCAAAGCTTGAATCGAAGCCTGCCAAAAGTGCGAAATCCTCATCCGTTAAATCAACAGCGAAGAAGCCTGCCAAGAAGATTGCAAAGAAGAGCGTAGCGAAGAAGGCGAGTAAGTAATGAGCGAGAATTTCAATAATGATGGCCAGCAAGATCAGGAAGAATCTGTCGTTGATGGTGTGCGCCGCGAACTCGAAGAGATTGATTCATCAGATCTCTCTGAGCACGCTGCACGATTTGAAGCGCTCCATAAGAAACTTCAGGATTCTCTCAACTCAATCGATGGACTCTAACCTTTAACGAGGCCACGCTATGAGGACACGTCTCGATGCAGAACTTGTTCGTCGCGAACTTGCACGTTCGCGTGAGCAGGCTGCAGATTTAATCGAGTCACGATCAGTACTTGTCAATGGAATTCCCGCAACTAAACCTGCCACACAGGTAGATGCTGAAACCTCAATCGTTATTCAGGGTAATCGAGATGACTTCGTCTCACGAGGCGGCCATAAATTGGCTGGAGCTCTCGATGTATTTACCGAAGTTATTGTTGAAGGAAAGATCTGTCTCGATGCAGGTGCATCCACTGGTGGATTTACAGATGTCCTCCTACGTCGCGGCGCCCAGAAAGTTGTTGCCGTTGATGTCGGATATGGGCAATTAGCTTGGGGCTTACGCACCGATGATCGAGTCAAAGTTTTAGATAGAACAAATATCCGTCATCTGACCGGTGATCAGGTTGGCGAAGCAATTGAACTCGTCGTAGCTGACCTTTCATTTATCTCGCTCTCTCTCGTTTTACCGGCGCTAGCAGCTGTATCTAATCCAGGCGCTGACTTTGTTCTGATGGTTAAGCCTCAATTTGAGGTTGGTCGCGAAAGACTTGGAGCAGGCGGAGTAGTTCGCGATCCCGAGCTTCGTAAAGCCGCAGTTCTCGATGTTGCAGATTCTGCATACGATGTCGGACTCGGCACTATGGGCATTGCCGCTAGCCCGCTTCCTGGTCCTGCCGGAAACGTTGAGTATTTCCTCTGGTTACGCCGCGGCGCTCCATCAATCAATGAAGCCGACCTTGATCGTGCAATAGCAGATGGTCCAGCATGAGTAAGCGTCGCGCAGTTGTTCTCGTAAACCCTTCACGTGAAGAGGCGGTCAGCGCTGCTAGAGATTTGGCAACGATCCTTGTGGGAGAAGGTTTCGAACTCATCTCGCCTACAGAAGTCTCTATTGAGAATATTTCACCTGTATCAGTCGATGCCATTGGCGAAGTTGAGATGGCGATAGTTCTTGGGGGGGATGGAACAATCCTTCGCGGCGCTGAGGTAACACTTCTTCGCGATATTCCATTGCTAGGTATCAATCTCGGCAAAGTTGGATTCCTTGCTGAAGTATCAAAGCCGGGGATATCAGATATTGCCAGAAGTATCGTTGATAAGAGCTATGTCTACGAAAATCGTATGGTTCTCGGCTACTCGGTCCATCGTAGCGGCGTTGAAATCTCTCAGGGATGGGCGCTCAATGAAATCACTGTCGAGCGCGATAGCACCACGATGGTTGAGCTCTTTGTAGAGATCGATCGCCGCCCACTCTCTCATTGGGGCTGTGATGGACTCATCTGCTCAACTCCGACTGGTTCAACCGCGTATGCATTTAGCGCGGGCGGTCCGGTCTTATGGCCCGAGATCGATGCCCTTGTTCTCCTTCCAATCTCAGCTCATGCGCTCTTCTCGCGTCCAATGGTGGTCTCTACAAAATCTGAAATTGTTGTCACAGTCGAATCATCCGTAGCACTTCTCTCGGCAGATGCTCTTCGTAAACTCCCTCTTCTAGAAGGAGACCGTGTGGTCATCACGCGTAATCCGCACACAATTAAATTGGCTCATATCAATCCAACTCTCTTCACAGATCGCCTTGTAGCAAAGTTCAAATTACCCGTTGAGGGATGGCGTGGTGAGTGAACGTACTTATCTAGAAGAGATTTCAATTCGCAATCTCGGAATCATTGAGGAGTCTCGCCTCGAACTCGGCAAAGGTCTCAATGTATTAACGGGCGAGACCGGCGCCGGAAAGACAATGATTCTCACCGCACTTAACTTGGTTCTCGGCGGTAAGTCAGATAGCGCACTTGTTCGCACAGGGTCAGATCGATTAACAGCAACCGCCGTCTTCTCAATCCCCAAGCAGATTTCCGCAGATTTCTCAGGCGCACTCTCTGAAGGCGATATCGAGGTCGACGATTCTCAAGTGATCTTCTCTCGCTCGGTCACGGCAGAGGGAAAGAGTAAAGCGCTTTGTAATACCTCTACCGTTCCAGCAAACTTGCTCTCTGAACTATCTCAATACCTCATTGAAATACACGGACAATCGGCTAACACTCAATTAGTGAAGGCGGCACGTCAGCGAGAGCTTCTCGACCGCTTCGGTGGCGAACGAGTCAATGTGCATTTAAAGAGCTACTCAGATATTTATGGTTCATATCTAGATCTCAAGAACCGCATTAAGTCGATGAAGAGCGCATCTGCCGAACGCGATAGAGAAATTGCCGATCTCGAAGAGTTTCTCGAAGGATGGAGCAAGGTAAAGCCGGTCCGAGGCGAGTTTGCGTCAGCGATCGATGAGATATCTCGTCTTTCAAGTGTCGAAGATTTACGTATAGCTGCAGCTGGTGCTGTTGAGGCATCTTCAGATGAGGAGACCGGTGCACTTACAGCACTTGGAGCTGCAAAGAGATTTCTTGAAAACGCTAAAGGTCGCGATTCGCGCCTTGATGCGATAGCCGATCAGGTGGCAGAGAGTTTCTACGCTCTCGATGAAGCTTCGCGCGACCTCACCTCGTACCTTTCTTCCCTCGAGGCAGATCCTGATCGTCTCAATGCCTTGCAGGTGAGGCGGGCAACACTTACATCATTTGCAAAGAAGTGGGGTAGTGGTGCTGATCCCGATGAGGTGATGGTCGTGCTCGCAGCGCGAGCCAAGAGTGGACGCGAAAGTATCGCCGATCTTCGAGGTGGAGATGAAAGAGTCGCAGAGCTGGAGAGTGATTTAGCGAAGATTAAGAAGAACTTACTGATTGCCGCGCAAACGTTAACTGAATCTCGCACCCAGGCTGCAGCAGAGCTATCAGCAGCTGTTTCGGAAGAGTTAAAGCACCTCTCGATGCCACATACTCAATTAATCATCGACTTAGTGACACCTGATTACAAGGGCGCACTTAAGGAAAGCGACTTTACTATCTATGGATGTGATGAAGTTTCAATCTCGATCAAGGCGCATGCAACAGCTGCAAAAATTGCAATCGGTAAAGGGGCATCTGGTGGCGAGATGTCTCGCATTATGTTGGCACTTGAAGTTGTGATTGCAAAGACCCATCCCGTCGGTACCTATATCTTCGATGAAGTCGATGCTGGCGTTGGTGGAAAGGCTGCCATTGAAGTTGGCCGTCGCCTCCACCTCCTTGCCCAGAGCTCTCAAGTAATCGTCGTCACCCACCTGCCACAGGTTGCAGCATGGGCTGATACCCATTTCAGGGTAGAAAAGCGCAGTGATGGCTCGATCGTTGAATCTGGGGTTGAGAAACTCACAGAAGGCCAGAGAGTCGAGGAGATTGCACGCATGCTGGCAGGCCTTGAAGAGTCCTCGAGTGCCTTAGAACACGCCGCCGAGCTCCTCGCCATGCGAGGTTCAGCCTAAAATCGATGATAGGTTCGACTTCCATGAGCCAAAAAGACGCTAGCCATGGACATGTCACCAAGCACATCTTCGTTACAGGTGGAGTCGCCTCCAGTCTAGGAAAGGGGCTCACAGCCTCAAGTCTTGGCCGCCTCCTTGTAGCTCGTGGCATCCGCGTCACAATGCAGAAGCTCGATCCTTACCTCAATGTCGATCCTGGCACGATGAATCCATTCCAACATGGTGAAGTCTTTGTAACAGATGATGGCGCCGAAACCGATCTCGATATCGGCCACTATGAAAGATTTCTCGATCGCAATCTTGAGGGCTCTGCAAATGTAACAACCGGGCAGGTCTATTCACGAGTTATTGCACGCGAGCGACGCGGTGAATATCTTGGCGAAACCGTTCAAGTTATTCCACATATTACAAATGAGATTAAAGAACGCATGCTTGGTAATGATTCACCAGATATCGATGTCGTTATCACCGAAATCGGTGGAACGGTTGGCGATATCGAATCTCAGCCATTCTTGGAAGCTGCTCGTCAGATTCGTCAAGAAGTTGGTCGCGATAATGTCTTCTATCTCCATATCTCACTGGTTCCATATATCGGCCCTTCGGGAGAGCTAAAGACGAAGCCAACACAACATTCAATCGCAGCACTGCGTAGCATCGGTATCGCCCCTGATGGAATCGTTCTTCGCTGCGATCGCCCCATCCCTGAAGGAATTAAGAAGAAGATCTCCTTAATGTGCGATGTTGATATTGAGGCAGTTGTTGCAGCGGTCGATGCACCATCTATCTATGACATTCCTAAGGTTCTCAATCACGAAGGTCTCGATTCATATATCGTGCGCCGCTTAAGTCTTGGTGGACACGATGTCGAGTGGGGAGAGTGGGATGCACTTCTCGAGAAGGTGCATCACCCAAAGCATCACGTGCGTGTAGGGCTCGTTGGGAAGTACATTGATCTTCCAGATGCTTATCTATCTGTCTCTGAAGCTCTTCGTGCTGGTGGCTTTGCAAATGATTCAAAGGTAGAGCTGGTATGGATTCCCAGCGATAACTGTGAGACTCCGGAAGGTGCTAAGAGCGAACTCTCGACCCTTGATGCAATCTGCGTACCTGGCGGTTTTGGAATTAGAGGTATTGAAGGAAAGCTCGGCGCTCTTAAATTCGCGCGCGAAAATAAGATTCCAACTCTCGGCCTCTGTCTTGGGTTGCAATGTATGGTGATTGAAGCGGCACGTAATCTTGCAGGAATTGCAGATGCAAGTTCAGCAGAGTTCACTCCGGATTCCGGAACTCATGTCATCGCGACGATGGCAGAGCAGATGGATATCGTCGCAGGTGATGCCGATATGGGCGGAACTATGCGCCTCGGCCTCTACAAGGCTCAACTCACTCCAGGCTCAATTGTCGCTGAGGTCTACGGTGCTACTGAGATTTCAGAGCGCCACCGCCATCGTTATGAAGTCAACAATAAATATCGCGACCAGATTTCTGCAGCTGGAATTAACTTCTCAGGAATCTTTGCTGAGAAGAATCTCGTTGAATTCGTTGAATTACCACGCGAAGTTCACCCATACTATGTGGGAACCCAAGCTCATCCAGAGCTACGTTCTCGACCAACTCGTCCACATCCGCTCTTTAGCGGGCTCATCGCAGCAGCGATAGCAAAGAAAGGTTAACCATGCTCGTCGGTGTTCCTAAAGAGATCAAGGTTCTCGAAGCTCGCGTCGCTCTCACACCAGAGGGCGCTTCAGAGTTCATCCGTGCCGGACATAAAGTTGTCGTTGAAAAAGGTGCGGGGCTAGGTTCTGCAATCACTGATGAGCAGTACATCGCAGCCGGTGCAACAATCGAGAGTGATGTAGAGAAGATTTGGCGAGATGCCGAGATGATTCTTAAAGTAAAAGAGCCGATCGAGGCTGAGTACCCACGACTTCGCGCTGGTCAGATTCTCTTTACCTATCTCCATCTAGCAGCAAGTAAGCCTTGTACCGACGCGCTCTTGGCGAGCGGAACAACTGCTATTGCATATGAAACTGTTGAACTCAATGGAACGCTTCCATTGCTTGCACCAATGTCTGAGGTAGCCGGTCGCTTAGCTACTCAGGTCGGTGCAACTGCTCTTCAGAAGCCACATGGTGGACGCGGAGTTCTTCTTGGGGGAGTGCCTGGAGTCGCACCTGGCAAGGTAGTTGTCATTGGCGGAGGAGTAGCCGGGCTTAATGCTGCAGTGATTGCTATGGGTATGGGAGCAGATGTCACCGTTCTTGATCGCTCACTTCCACGTCTTGCATATATCGACACGATTTATCAGGGCCGCATTAAGACGCTTGCTTCAACATATGGAGCAATTGATCGTGAAGTGAAATCTGCAGACCTCGTAGTAGGTGCGGTTCTCGTACATGGAGCAAAGGCGCCAAAACTCGTTACCAATGAGCAGGTAAAGGGTATGAAGCCTGGCGCAGTTCTCGTCGATATCGCAATCGATCAAGGCGGTTGCTTTGAGGATTCTCGCGCAACCACTCATGCGGAACCAACATTTAAGGTCCACGATGCAATCTTCTACTGTGTAGCAAATATGCCTGGTGCAGTTCCTGTCGCATCAACATACGCTCTTACAAATGCAACGCTTCCTTACGCACTTGCACTTGCAAACCTTGGATGGGAAGCAGCTATCGCAAAGGATTCTGCACTTGCAAAGGGGCTTAATGTCCATGCAGGAAAAGTTTGCTATGAGGCGGTTGCGGTAGCCCATGGCTATTCAATGTAGCGTTGCAATTGCAACCTATCTAGATCACCTCCGTATTGAGCGAGGGCTGTCAACCAATTCTGTTGAGAGCTATAAGCGAGACCTTGGTAAATTTTCTCTCCTTCTGGATGAGAAGAAACTAGATTTCGATTCGCTATCTGAGCCAGATATTTCTTCACTTGTTGGCAATCTCACCGCTAGCGGATTGGCCCCAACATCTATTAATCGATTCCTCTCATCGCTTAAGGGTTTCTACAAATACTGCTCGCTGGAATATCAGATCGTTAATCCGATGGCTGATGTCACTCAATTTAAAGTCGCAAGAAAATTACCCAAGGCGCTCTCAGTTGAGGAAGTTGCCCGCCTCATCGATTCAACTAGTAATCCTGCCGATCCTCAATCACTTCGGGATCGCGCTATTCTCGAGATCTTGTATGGAACTGGTGCTCGTGTAGCCGAGCTTGTAGGAATCGATATCAGCGATATCAGTAAAGATTCTTTCGATGGGGAAGAGATTACTATTCTAAAGTTGCGAGGAAAGGGTACGAAAGAGCGTCTTGTTCCTCTGGGTAAGTACGCGCTAGATGCGTTAGATAACTACCTGGTTCGGCTTCGCCCTCCGCTTCTGGCGAAGAACTCACAAGGTGAACGCGCTCTCTTTCTCAATTCACGAGGAAGACGCCTGACTCGGCAATCTGCATGGACGACTGTTCTCAAAGCGGCAAAGGCATCAGGTTTAGAGGGGCGAGTTTCGCCCCATGTGTTTCGACATAGTTATGCCACGCATCTTCTCGATGGTGGAGCGGATATACGAGTTGTTCAAGAGTTGCTGGGACATGCTTCGGTCACGACCACACAGATTTATACGCTGGTAACAATAGATAAGGTGCGCGAAAGTTACTCTCTCGCGCACCCTCGTTCTAAATAATCTTAGAGACCGCGTAAACGGCGAGCAAGAATGCTCTGTTCTCCCTTTGATTCAAGGTCGGCAATAATCACAGCGATAGATTCACGGACGATACGACCACGATCCACTGCTAAACCAAGATCACCACGGAGCATTAAACGTGCCTGATCGAGATCAAAGAGTTCATCAGGGGATAGGTAAACTGTAATTTTCTCATCGTGACGTTCACGTCCCGATGGTGACTTGTCAGCTTGTGTAACGCGGCGACGTGGAATAGATCGAACACCTTTCTTCGCACGTGGCGCTGAAGATGTTACGGGTGCGGCTGTCTGTGCAACAACAGGTTGCTCAACTACTACCTCACGAACCGCTGAAAGGGCAGGTGCTGTATTTCGGAAGAGCTCATCGGCTCCTGGCAAGCTTGCTCTACGTGTCATCGTGCGCCTCCTCGTGAAATTAATTCGCGCGCAAGTCGTCGATATGACTGTGCGCCCGCTGAAGATGTTGCATAAGCTGTAATTGGCTCGCCAGCGACTGTTGCCTCTGAGAATCGAATAGATTTAGAGATCAAGGTATCGAAGACAACACCTGGATGGCCTTCGATGATTCG
>CANGLK010000035.1 GCA_947454735.1 Candidatus Nanopelagicaceae bacterium | reverse complement strand
TATGTTCCTGCTTCCCGGCGGAAACATGATGAGTAACCCGCGTATCGCATCGGCAACTTATCAGCTGGCAGAATCTCATCCATATGCATTGCAGCCAGTGGAACTTCAGATGTACCTACGAGGTAGACATCATCTTTCTCAATTCGGTAGACATTCTCTGCAGCTTGTCCAAGGAATCCTGTTCCCTCCATCGCTGATGGATTAACAAGCACTGGTGGAATAACTGGCGTGAAGCCATTCTTTAGCGCGCTAGAGATTGCATAGTTAACGAGTGCGAACTCGAGCATCGCTCCTGCACCGGTGAGGTAGTAAGAACGTGAACCTGCAACTTTTGCACCGCGCTCGGTATCAATCGCTCCGAGCAACTTACCGAGTTCGACGTGATCCTTAGGTTCAAAACCATCCTTGGTGAAATCGCGTGGAGTGCCAATATGTTCGATAGTGACGAAATCTTCTTCTCCACCAATAGGAGCTTCGGTATCGAGTAAGTTAGAGAGCTGCATTACTAACTGCTTTGCCTGCTCTTCAATATCAGCGCGCTTGCTATCTGCTGCCTTTACCTTGTCAGCAAGTTCCTTTGCATTTGCAAGGAGCGCAGTTTTCTCATCACCTTTTGCAGCGCCAACGCTCTTAGAGAGGATGTTCTGTTCTTGACGTAACGCTTCGAATTCAGCAATTGCAGTGCGCTTGATCTCATCGATGCTCAGAATCTGATCAACGAGTTCAACGTTCTCGCCACGACCCTTCTGAGATTCGCGAACAGCATCTGGGTTTTCGCGTAAGAACTTGATATCAATCATGAGCGCACCTCTCGAGGGTAAGAACCTAGGAATCTAATGTCATCGCAGATTTCGCGGAGGTCATCCATCGATTTAGCAACTGCCTCATCGTTGATATGGCCTTCAACATCAATAATGAAATGGTAGTGACCGAGCTCGCGACCTGTTGGACGTGACTGGATAAAGGTGAGGTTCACGTCGTATTTTGCGAAGACCGAGAGGATTTCCAGCAGAGCGCCGGCATGATCGATATCGATATAGACGACAAGTGAGGTGCGATCGTGCCCAGTCGGCGCTGGGATAAATCCTGGCTTCTGAGCTGCAATAAATCGTGTGACTGCAACCTGGTTATCACCGATCGCAGATGCTGTGATCTCTAAGCCAAAATTTTCAGCTGCCGTTGTCGAAGCAATCGCTGCATCGAGTTCGCCCTTTGCAACGAGCTCTGCTGCCGCAGCTGTTGAATTCGTTGGAATTACTTCAGCGTGAGGGTAATTCTTGGAGAGAAATACTCGGCACTGTGACTCTGCATGGGGATGTGTGCCGATGCGGTTAATCGTTGTTGTACCAGGCTTAACCATTAAATCGAATGAGACCGGCAGAGTTACTTCTGCTGCAATAGTAAGAGGTATACCGGTTGCCAACTCATCGAGTGTACGAGCGACAACGCCTTCGACTGAATTTTCAATCGGGACCAAGGCATAGTCTGCATCACCGGCGCGCACTGCATCGAGAGCAGCGGTGACATTTATATATGGGACACGTACATCATCTGAAGAAGTAATCTTCTTGAGAGCGCCCTCTGTAAAGGTACCCGCAGGCCCTAAGTAGGCGTATGTGTGCATTGGCTAAGGATACTAAAGGAATGAACGCGCTTGCGCCGGCGTATTTGTAATCAAGATATCTACGCCTAATTCCTTGCAGAGTTCAATATCTCTCTCGTGATCAACAGTCCATACCGAGACCGATTTTCCAAGTTTCTTCAATCGAGCGATTAATTCTGGATTGGCACGTACCTCATTGATTCCAGGTCCGATTGCTGGTGCCGATGAGAATCTGACCTGTGGCCAGAGAGTTCGAGCTGTCATAAGAAAGGTTGTTGGAATCGTTGAATTAATTCGCTTTACCTTTTCAATCGCGCTCCAACTAAATGACATCACTGATACATCTATCTTTGAGAGAACATCTCGCTTCTGCAGTTGAGAGATAAGAATCTCTTCAACACGGTTTCCGCTGATGACTGGATGCTTAGTCTCAATCAGAACGCCTTTATCTGTTGCAATTGCGATATCGAGGAAGTTATCGAGGGTGAGCACTTGCGGATATGCACGATGTACATCTGCAAAGTTCATCTCTGCAATAAGTCCGTGATTGCCTGCCCGCTCTAACATTGTTGCGTTATGCCAGAGAACTGGCACCTCATCACGCGTTAATCGAAGATCGCATTCGAAACCATCGGCGCCTTGATCAATTGCCGCCTTGTAGGCGCTCTCAGTCATCTCTGGATAGTCGGCGCTTGCGCCTCTATGTGCGTAGATGAGCATAAGGGTGAGGGTAGCAAAGGCCTCGGCCCATTACGATTGGCACATGAGCACCTTCTACTTTGCAACGGCAGCGAAGTCTGCAGTTGGCTTGGTGCGCGCAGGAAATGAAGATTCCGCTCTGACATCTCGATCACTTGTTGCGGTGGCTGATGGAATGGGCGGACATGCCGCAGGTGAGGTTGCTTCACGCCTTGCGATTACAACTCTTGCCAAGGAATCTGAAGTCTTTACAGATAACGAAGTTGATTCTGAATCTGCAGATGATCTCTTCTCATCTTCATTGCATGTCATCGATTTAACTATCTCCGAATATGCAGTTGAGAATCCAGAGCTTGCAGGGATGGGAACAACTCTCTCAGCTCTATTTCTTCGTGACGGTGCAGTTGCAACGCTTCATATCGGTGATTCACGGATCTACCGACTTCGAGGAAGCGCATTTGAACAATTGACCACCGATCACACCGTTATCCAAGAGCTTTTGGATCAAGGAGCAATCACAGAGGCAGATGTTGCTACACACCCACAACGCTCAGTTCTCACACAGGTTTTAATGGGAGATGGACGTAATCACCCATCTCTCTCTATCTATGAAGTAAAGGCAGATGACCGTTTTCTCCTCTGTAGCGATGGATTAACAACTGCGCTCAGCGATAAAGAGATCAAGGCGCTCCTTAAGGGAAAGGCTCGAGGAGCTGCAGTAGACGCGCTCATTGATGCCTCTTATATAAATGGTGCACCGGACAATGTCACCGTTATTGTTGCCGATGTCCTCGATAACGATATTCAGGAACCCCTCACCATGTTAGGAGCAGCTAAATGATGTCAAAGCTCCTTGGTGACCGTTATCTCTTAGGCGAGATGATCGGTACCGGCGGAATGGCCGATGTATATATTGCACAAGATCAACGCCTCTCTCGCGAAGTTGCAGTAAAGATTCTTCGTAGCGATCTCGCGAAAGATCCTGCATTCGTAGCTCGTTTCCGTAAAGAGGCAAAGGCAGCTGCAGGACTGAATCACCCGGGCATCGTCGCTGTATACGATTCTGGGGAAGAACCTGCTCCATACATTGTTATGGAGCTTGTCTCTGGCCACACACTTCGTTCTTTAATTCACCAAGGTGAACGAGTCTCACTCGATGATGCGCTCTCAATCGTTGAGCAAACTCTTGCAGCTCTTGAATATTCACATCAACGCAATATCGTCCACCGTGACATCAAGCCTGCAAATGTGATGATCACAAGTACTGGTGATATCAAGGTGATGGATTTTGGTATTGCACGTGCAATGGATGATCTCGGTGCAACACTTACGAGTACATGGAACGTGGTCGGTACTGCTCAATATCTCTCACCAGAGCAGGCAGTCGGTGATGTTGCAGATGCGCGAAGCGATATCTACTCAACAGGTTGCCTCCTCTTCGAACTCCTCACGGGAGAGCCGCCATTTTCAGGCGAGACGCCTGTATCGATTGCATATCAACATGTATCTGGTGCAGTTCCATCAGCACGCGCAGTTCTACCAAATCTTCCAGCTGATATCGACACAATTCTTAAGGTGGCGCTCTCTAAGAAAGCAGATGATCGCTATCAAAGCGCACAAGCGATGCTTGATGACTTGATCCGCGTTCATCAAGGAGAAGCAGTCACAACCAAGGTTGCAACAAAGCCCTTCTTTACCCGTCGCAGCGCCCTTATCTATGGCGGCTCGTTTGTTGCGGCCATTGCGCTATCTATTACTGGCTTCCTCCTTAGCGGAAATCAAGAGAGCGGACCACTTATTGCCAATGTTGTGGGCTTATCTGAAGCACAGGCACGTAATTTGCTCGATGGCTACATCATCACAATTAAGCGAGCACACGATGGATCTATTCCAAAAGATCGCATCGCAAGCCAGAGCCCACTCGCAACGACGCATGCGCCAAAGGGTTCTTCGATTATTCTGACAATCTCTGATGGGCCGGGCGATGCAATCGTTCCCGATGATCTCGTCGGTATGTCTCTCATCGATGCACGAGCAGCGTTGACTGCAGTGGGACTTACAGTTTCACAGACAGTCGCGGCGCCATCAGATCAGCCACAAGGAACAGTCTTGGAAGTAAATCCACCTGTTGGCTCTGTAACAACTGCAGGAAGTGGCGTTGTACTGACGATTGCAAGTGGTGAGGTAACGGTTCCAAATCTTGTTGGAGTAGAGGCAATCCAAGCGAAGACAACTTTGATTCAAGCAGGTTTCTTGATTAAAGAGTTCTACGACTATGACTCAACACAACCAGTCGGAGTTGTTATTCGTCAGGCACCCGATGCTGGAACAACACAGACAATCGGTAAGTCAGTAACGATTACAATTAATAAGCAACCCTAGATACTCAATGTCACAAGCCCAAGGGCTTTGACTCTTACTTATTTATAACCGGAGATAAACCCTCAGCTCTAGCGAGCGCGCCTTTATCTCCACATGTCACCAAGAAGTTTGCAAGCATCTTATGGCCATGCTCTGTTAACACCGATTCAGGGTGGAACTGCACACCTTCAATCGGAAGAGTCTTATGGCGAAGTGACATGATCACTCCAGAATCTGTTGATCCCGTTACCTCAAGAACATCAGGAACTGTATCTACCTCAACCGCGAGTGAGTGATAGCGCGTTGCGGTAAATGGCGATGGGAGATTCTCCATTACGCCCTTACCGTTGTGGTGCACAACAGATGTCTTTCCATGTAATAACTCTGGTGCGCGAGAAACCGTTGCACCGAAAGCTTCACCGATTGCTTGATGTCCAAGACAGACACCGAAGAGTGGGATTGAGTGTTCGGCGCAGTACTTAATCATCGGAATTGATACGCCCGCCTTATCAGGGGTGCCGGGACCTGGAGAGATTAAAACCCCGTCGTACTTAGCTGCCTCAGCTGCCTCGACCTGATCGTTACGTACAACGGTGCACTCAGCCCCCAACTGTGCGAGATATTGCACGATGTTGAAGACGAAGGAGTCATAGTTATCGACTACGAGGATGCGGGCCACGGTCTAATTCTCCTGTAATCTATGCCCTATGCCAAAGTCGAAATTGCGTAAGAAGGTTCAAGCACAGCACGCTCACGAAGAGCAGGTACACGCTGTCGAAACTCCCCTTGCAGAGAGCCCAAAGTGGCTTGCTCCTGTTATGGTCGCAAACTTCATCATCGGCCTGGTCTGGATCGTTATCTTCTACGTCAGCCAGACACGTTTTCCTATCTCAGGAATCGGCGCGTGGAACATGATCATCGGTTTCAGCTTTATCGCAGTGGGCTTTAGCCTCGCGACAAAGTGGAGGTAATGGCTTTACCCTTGCGGTTATGTTCGCACTCGCCGCACTCTCATATTTAATTACCGTCGTAGCCGTTGGCCTCTTTATTCTCCGCACACGCCAACTGATCGCGATCTATAAGAAGCAGCAGCCAGACCCAACTCGCTCAGGCAATCGCGGCGCACGACTCTCCAACATGCTTAAAGAGGTACTTGGCCATACCAAGATGCTCAACTTCACCGGAACAGGTATCGCCCACTGGTTTGTCATGGTTGGTTTCGGTGCGCTCTTCGGTACTTTGATCACAGCTTACGGTCAGGTTATCAACCCAGATTTTGCACTTCCAATCATCGGCCACTTTGTTGGTTACGAACTCTTCGCTGAAGTAATTGCCGCCCTTACCGGCATCGGAATCGTCACACTTATCGGAATTCGCCAGGCAACTCGTTTCTGGCATAAAGGTCGCACATCACGTTTTGCTGGATCGAATCAAGGTCGCGCTTACTATGTTGAAGCAACGATTCTCGCAGTCGTCTTCTGCGTTATTGCACTTCGTGGCTTAGAAGGTGCGCTAGCAAAAGAATCTAGTTGGAACTGGCACTATGCAATCTCATGGCCTGCAGTAACGCTCTTCTCATCATGGTCAACATCTGCCATCAAAAACGCAATTGTTCTCGTTGCTACAGTGAAGATCTTCGTCTCAATGTTGTGGTTCATTGTTATTGCATCGAATTTAACAATGGGCGTTGCATGGCACCGATTCTTGGCATTCTTTAACATTTACTTTAAGCGCAATATCGATCAACCATCACTCGGCGCGCTTCCAGAAATGTTGTCACACGGTAAGCCAGTTAACTTTGAAGATCCTGCAGATGATGATGTCTTCGGCCTTGGAACACGTGGAGATATCTCATGGAAGGGTCTTCTCGACATGACCAGCTGTACTGAGTGTGGCCGTTGCCAATCTCAATGCCCTGCCTGGCATACAGATAAGCCGCTCTCTCCAAAGCTCTTGATCATGGCGATGCGCGATCACGCAATGGCAAAGGTTGTCGATACAGAGAACCTTGTCGGCGAGAAAGCACCAGTTTCTATGGATGTTCTCTGGTCATGTACCTCATGCGGTGCCTGCGTCAATGAATGTCCTGTCGATATCGAGCATGTAGATCACATCGTCAATATGCGTCGCTTCCAGGTTCTTGTTGAATCAGAGTTCCCAACAGAGCTTGGTGGAACATTTAGAAATCTTGAGAAGGCTGGTAATCCATGGGGTGCCAATAAACAAGATCGTGAAGGGTGGATCGCAGAGTGCGACTTCCCTGTCAAGGTTGTCAGCGGTGAACTTCCAGAAGATGTTGAGTACCTATTCTGGGTCGGTTGCGCAGGTGCATATGAAGATCGCGCAAAGAAGACAACTAAGGCTGTTGCAGAGTTACTTCATATGGCTGGAGTTAACTTCGCTGTTCTTGGAAAGCGCGAGACTTGTACAGGAGATCCTGCCCGTCGTGCTGGAAATGAATTCCTCTACCAAATTCTTGCAGCAGAGAATATTGAAACATTTAAAGAGACATTTGGTAACCGCGGCGTGAAGAAGGTTGTTGTTACCTGCCCTCACTGCTTTACAACAATCGGTAAAGATTATGCACAGAGTGGCTATGAGCTTCAGATGTTGCACCACACACAACTTCTTAATACTTTGGTGAAGGATGGAAAGTTAAAGACTTCACCTCATAAGGCTGATCAGAAAATTACATTCCATGATCCTTGCTACTTGGGTCGTCACAATCAGATTTATGCACCACCTCGCGAGCTCCTTGAAGCTTCAGGTTGTGACATCGAAGAGATGCCACGTAATCAAGAGCGTTCATTCTGCTGCGGTGGCGGTGGCGGGCGTATGTGGATGGAAGAGACTCTCGGTTCACGCATCAACCTCAACCGCGTTGATGAAGCGATCGAGACAGGCGCGCCTGAAGTTGCAGTTGCCTGCCCTTTCTGTCGCATCATGGTGGGCGATGGCATGACGGCGCGACAATCCGATGTCGAGGTCTTAGATGTTGCTCAAGTTCTGCTTAGGAGCGTGAAGCAGCAATAGCCTTTGTAATAACCCAGCCGCCGATAAGGCCGCCTAAGTGGGCGTGCCAATCGACCCCGCCGATGGTGAAACCAATGGCAAAGTTGATAGCGACGATTGCGTAGATGCTCTTTACCTCTACGCCGATGCGGTTGCCGACTGCGATAAATGCTCCGAAGAGGCCGAAGACTGCGCCAGATACTCCGATGGAATAGCCCTGCAAGAAGAGGGAAGAGAGTAGAGATCCAGAGAGAAGTGAGACTAGAAAGATTACGAGGAACTTCACCTTGCCGAATACATATTCGAGTGGTGTGCCAAGTTGATGTAGCGCCATCATATTAAAAGCTAAGTGGAATGGCAGTGTGCTCGATGTGTCATGCAGGAGTGCAACAGTAAAGAGTCGGTACCACTCTTTGCTACTGCGCAGATAATCCATGCGCTGCAATGAAAGGGTGTCGATAATTGATGGATTGATGAGCTCCCAAAGATAAAAGCCACAGATCACCGTTATCAGTGTGAGAACGATGCTCTGTGGCTTCTTCATCTTTGAATTTCTTTTTCTTACTTATGCGATTGTGACGCTATTGATAACTACAGGTGTAATTGGCTTATCTTGTGCACCTGTTGGTGTTGATTCAATCTTGTCTACAACAGCCTGTGATGCTGCATCCTTTACTTCACCGAAGATTGTGTGCTTGCGGTTAAGCCATGTGGTTGGTGCAGATGTAATGAAGAACTGTGAACCATTTGTACCTGGTCCTGAGTTAGCCATTGCAAGGATGTATGGGCGATCGAACTGGAGTTCACCGTGGAACTCATCTTCGAACTTATAACCTGGACCGCCGAAGCCCTGACCAAGTGGATCTCCACCTTGAATCATGAAGCCGCTGATAACGCGGTGAAAAACTGTTCCGTCGTAGAGCTTCTCTGTTGATGGCTTACCAGTACGAGGATCAGTCCACTCACGTGCACCTGTTGCAAGATCAACGAAGTTCTTGACTGTCTTAGGTGCGTGATCTGGGAAGAGCTCGATAACGATGTCACCGAGAGTCGTATGCAAAGTAGCTGTTGTCATTTAGGTCTCATTTCAAAATTAAGAATTGCGTCGGCGAATCTTAATCGCTTTTAGACCAAACGGCCACGCAGGGAAATACGAGGCCTAAGCCTGTGAATGCCCTAGAAATCATTTGGTTAATCTGGGATACGGATATTGGGTTCCTTTAACGCTTTAATCTTTTCTCGTAAAGAATCCGATGTTGAAGGGTGAAGGAGTATTAGAGAGAGCAGGTGCTGGGAAATCTTAAAACCGCCTAGCATCGGGTGTGTCACTGTCTCTATCAGAGCATCTGTTATCGTCTCTTTAGTTGAATCTCCAAGGTCAGCGTAGGAGTAGCCATTTCGATCAAGGTTTTCTCGAATCAAATCCGGATCAATTTCAAGTTCCCAATTGTCATCGTCATCTTGCTCGCCATCAATCCACTCAGGGAGTGGGTCACAAAATGGGGCTAAAAGGTACTCAGCTGCCGTGAACTCAAAGTCGAAGCCTTCTGGCCCAAAATGGTCACCTTCACCAGGATCTTCATAAAAGTAAAAGGTTATTAACTCGTCGATTGCTAACTCTTGATAAAGCGTCTCAGCTAGATCTGTTCCGATACTGAGTACTAGTTGAGGTGAAGAATCAATCGTGACCTTGTTGTCTTTTAAGATATTTACTAATTCATCGTTGCTATTCAACTTCTTCTTATACGCCCAAGAAAGTGCACGCCATTCCCAGCGATATTCAGCATTAGAGACAAGCTTGTTGAGTAGCTCCATCGTGATATTTGGAGCACCCGCAAGAGAAGTATTGACTTTATAGTTCACATTTAATTCGGTTAATTCGCTTAACACGTCTATTGGGCAGTTACTCGACTCAATTAATCTTCCCAATGCGTAATTTGCCGAATCGAAAATGCTGCCCAATGGGTTCTCATTTATTAGTGAGACAAGTTTCTTATACTCAAGGCACTGCTCAACCGTAGCTATCGGTGGCTCACCAAAAATCTGAAACCATGACCCGTCTGCATAAATGAAACTTTTGTCGTCGATTCTCTGTTCTGTTCCGTTGGAAATTTCAGTCATATAACAATTGAATCATCCGCGATTTGAATTTGGAGTATAAAGACCAGTCATTAATTGATGATGGGCTTGTCGGTCTTTTTGCTTCTCAACTTTTCGAACTTATTTATCCATATTCTTAGTTAAGTGAGCGCCCTCATTTGCGATTGTTCACGCGAATTTCATGCGCTCAATCCATGAGTTCCCAGCATCTTCACTCAGTTTAACTGTTTCATGATTTAGCTTAGAACTTGCTTCATGTCATACATAAAGTTCATTCGAGAACTGTGCGCTGATGAATTCCAATTTAAGCGAAGTCTTAATCAAGGATCCGAGGGTGCTCTTGATTTACAACCCTGGTTTCGCCATAGTGGAAATCTAGAGCGAGAAAGTTATTTTCTAGATTAGGATAGTAAAAAACCCGCCACACGTGACGGGTTCTTCAGTGGAGACCAGGGGAATCGAACCCCTAACCCCCGCCTTGCAAAGGCGGTGCTCTACCAATTGAGCTAGGTCCCCGTTGTTAGTGCGGGGTGGGCCTAGATGGACTTGAACCATCGACCTCTTCCTTATCAGGGAAGCGCTCTAACCGGG
>CANGLK010000034.1 GCA_947454735.1 Candidatus Nanopelagicaceae bacterium | reverse complement strand
GGATCAATCTGGGTTCTGACTCCTAAGGCCGGTCGCGATGGCCATGTCGAACCGAGCGATATTCAAGATGCTGCGCCCAATGTGGGGCTGTCGCAAACTTCAACGCTCTCTGTCGCCCCTGATTGGACTGCAACGCGATTAGTCGCACGTAAGACGGCGAAGCGGTAAGTTTCTCGCATGACTCTCTCAATTGGAACAGCAGCACCAGATTTCGAGCTTTCAGATCAGAATGGCAATAAGGTTTCACTCTCATCCTTTAAGGGTAAGAAGAACGTTGTATTGCTCTTTATTCCTTTTGCATTTACAGGAACATGTACTGGCGAACTCTGCGCAATGCGCGATGATCTCTCATCATTCCAAAACGAGAATGTCGAGCTCTTGGCTCTCTCTTGCGATTCAATGTTTACACAGCGCATCTGGGCAGAGAAAGAGGGATATAACTTCCCAGTTCTTGCTGATTTCTGGCCACATGGTGCAGTAGCAACTGCCTATGGAATCTTCGATGCAGAACGTGGTTGCGCTGTCCGCGGAACCTTCATCATTGATAAGGAAGGCATCGTTCGTTGGAGCGTTGTTAACGGACTTGCTGATGCACGCAGCAACGATGATTACAAGGCTGCGCTCGCTGCTCTCTAATGATTAAAGCGGCTCAATACCAATAACGTTGACTCCACCAATGGAGTTGAGAACGTTTACTAAATCTGATGGATCAGTGCCTGGCACTGCCACGGTGATGTCGTCATAACCCTTGCCATCTTCGGCCTTGATCACAACGAGTTCACGGATATCGCAACCGGCAGCGCCGATCGCTGAAGCGATAGCTCCGAGAGAGCCTGGGCGGTCTGGGAGCGAGATCTGCATTTGAAAGAGTGCCATGGCAAAACTCTAATAGGTGTGGGTTACGCGAAGATGACGAATATGTATATTCCCGCTCATTTTTACTCAGTTTTTAGATTAGGGCTCTCATAAAGTAGTATTCGCGAGCAGTACAAGCCGGGTGGCTAGCTCAGTGGTAGAGCGCCTCGTTTACACCGAGGATGTCGGGGGTTCGAAACCCTCGCCGCCCACAGTTCCTAGCCAATCTTTACTACGTCGCCGAAGTCTCCGGCCTCAACTACTGAAATTTTTACTCCTTCAACAATTATCGACTCACCTTGCTTGAGGGTTGCATCTCCAAGCGCCATCCCATTTTGCCAAATTACATTTGGGCGATTTACCGGGCGCTGCACGTAAAGTCCGTAACCAAAAGGCATGCCTCCACCGTTTGCTACTTCTTTCATTTCAACTATGTATACGAGGGCTCCATTTGTGGCTTTGGGAATCTTAAAGTTATAGCCAGTAGACCTTTGGGACTCAATTACGATCGCTCTAGTGCCTGTTAATTTAATTACGACACCCTTTGTATTTAAGCTCTTCGTTGTCGCTGGAGAAATCAAAACTGTTCCCTTTGATTCTGGCGCAAGACATTCGATTTGTGAATCGTATTCCCACCCGACAGTCCATTTTTGCCAAATTAAGAAGTCACCTGTAACTCCGGCCATATTCCCCCATGAGCCCGTTCCCAAATCTCTTAAGTCAGAAGGCATTGTTTGCGTATGGCTTCCTAATCCAGCGCCAAATGTGTCATCAAGATCCATCTGATGCCCTATTAACTCGTGAATTGTTATCCAGGGATCTGCAGTCCAGGCATTTTGAAATCTCTCACCGAGAGCTGGAGTGCCTTGCAGGTAAAGGTTTTTTCCTCTAAAGGCAGTGTCATCAGCATTCCCAAAATCCATCTTTTGAACTGCCTTATTTGTTGGAGTCATTGGCGGCACAAGAAAGAGAACCTGGTTTACATCGGAAAGATTAAATGATTGCGCAATGGATTTACTCAAATCCTCAAGTAGTAAGTGCCCACCAACATGTCCATCGGAAAGCGAATACTTCTCCATTGGAAAACCAACTTGGAAGTAGTGATCTGGCACTCTGTATTCGGGGGAAATTGGCACATCAGAACTGTTTATCAAGAAGCTCTTATAGAAATCTATATATTTTGCGTAATCAATCTGAGGATTAGAATTTGCAAGTTGATCGGTAAATTGAAGTGGAATGACTTGAACTACCGCTGATTTTGTTGGCCTATATGAGTTAAAACGATTTATAAAACTTGGCATTTGCCACTGCCTGCCTGCAGGGTCTTCAATTTTGCATTGATTTGAATCAAGACTTACAGGTTTTGAAATCGAAGTTACAAGCGAGTCTTTTGCTGGAGCACCTTGGACATATCGATAGGGCCTGGCTCCCAATCCAATTTTCAAGACCCAATCTTGAACATCACTCCATATTGCAGGAACTCCTAAGTCCCTCTCAAAGAATGAAGCGAAAACCTGCTCAGCTGTTTTCGTGTCTGTAGCTGAAACAGCTGTTGACGTATCTGGGCGGGTAGTTGCTGGAGCTTGAATTGTGACTTGACTTGTTTCAGCCCCTTTTACAGAGATGGCCTTACTCCAAATCAATTTCTTACCCGATTTAATACAGGTGTATTTCTTATCTAGAACTGTTGAAGTAGCACCAACTCTTGTGCAAGTAGCGCCAGTCTTGACGGCACCAAAAACAGAATCTGGATTAAGGATTCCGATTAAACAAATCGAGAAGGCAAAGATAAATATCTTCTTCATAATTAATCGAATATTGCTATGGCGGGTAGCAGTCTTCTCATATTAGGAATCATACTTAAGGGTATATCAAGGTTTTCGGCCCAGACTGGTCAGATTTCGGGATCAAGAGTCAATCTAGTTTGGGAAGCATCCAGTTGCATCTCCTTGAAACGCATCAGCGTAAATTGCGCATGCATCCGCACCTCTTCTCTGGGTGATTTCGAAGCCTCATTTAGTGGTGCAACAATGGGATCTCCAATTGCGCAGAGGAATCGCGTTAGGGCGAACTGAACGTCTGAATCACCACGACCAAGCTGAGTTACAAGCTTGGTTACCAGTGCAGGCTTCTCTGCTTCAGGAACGATTACAGAGGCAGCTCTCCAGGCAGTTGATGCAATGAAATCATCTGCATCAAAGAGCATCTCATCCGTGATGAGTGGGTAGTTCTTCTGATCACCAATCTTTGAGAGAGTATGAATAGCTTGGCTCTTCGCTTGTAGGTTCTCGGAGATCAATTCAGACTTAAGTCGATTCACGACAGAGTCATGGTCATGCATTAAGAGCGCCCACGAAAGAGTATCCCTAACGAAGAAGTCCGTTTCATGGGCACATTGCTGAATCAAGATTTCGATGTATTCCGGTTTCGGATAGGTCCCTGCACCGAGAGCTGCCTTGAGCCTGACCGATTGATCGGGCGATGCCAACATTGATTCGAGAGTCGCCATATGAAAACCGTATCAGGTGTGCCCCAAGTGATTGAATGAAGCAGAGCCAGAAGATAAAGTGCAGGTATGCGATTTATTATCTTTGTTATCGATGGTCCCAATAATCCAGCAAGCGCTGATGAAATGCAGAAGATCGATGCATTTAACGAGAAACTCCAGAACAACGGCCATTGGATTACCGCAGCAGGTATTCAGTCGGGTTCAACTGCAACCTTGATTGATAACCGAAATAACAAGGGCGAAGTAAAAGCGGGTTCACTCTTTGATGCACCCGAGTACTTCAGTGGCTTCTGGATTATTGAAGCCGATTCAGCAGAGGTTGCTCATGAACTTGCGATGGAAGGCTCACTCTGCTGCAACCGCAAGGTTGAGCTACGACCATATATTCACTAAATTCCTTGCTTTCAGTGAATTCACATCTACTACTGAGATGCTTGCCCCATGAGCATTGACTATTCCTGGACTCACTACCTCAATCAATGGGGAGTACAACACAAAGCTCTCACCACATTTCTTGGTAATGATCTGGTTTATTTTTTTATAGCAATCGCTGGGCTATGGGTTGCGAGCAGAGAACTACCAGGATTAATTCACAATAAATTTGCCATGAAATATACATTTCAAAAGTTTTCTCAAATAGCTCTTCGCTTCGTAATTCCGCTCGTGATCGCAGTTGCTATATCTGAGTTGATATCTGGCCTCATTGGACGTGATAGGCCCTTCGTTTCAGAGAATGGTATAACACTTGTGTTTCCTCATGACCCAGACGGCGGTATGCCATCACATCACATCCTCTTTATGGTCGCAATTGCAACTTGTATCGCAGCTAGCAACCGCATCCTAGGAATCGCTCTCATTCTCTTGGCTTTGATATCTGGTGCAGCAAGAGTTGCGGCGGGTATCCACTTCCCCAGTGATATCGCGGTAGGCGCAATTTTGGGATTTGGAATTGTCACCCTCTACTTATTTCTCATTTCAAAGTTTGACTTCTTCAAGAGATTTGGGAGTTTCGACTGATGAATGAAACCACGGGTAATTTCACATCGGGCGAACTTCTCAAGCAAGAAGAGAGCGTCCGACTATCTGAGTTCAACCAAGAACTCGCCCTTGATCTCGGTGCACTTGCTGCAGAAGTTGGTCTTACTCGCGAGCTCCCTATCGCAATCTCAGTTCGTATCGGTGGTTGGGAGGTCTTTAAGGCTTCCCTTCCTGGAACGATTGCAGAGAACGATGGCTGGATTCAACGTAAGGCAAATGTTGTTGCTCTTACCCACCACACCACGATGTATGAACGGGTCAGCGCTGAAGAGGCAGGATTTGATTGGCATAAAGATCACGGGGTGTTTGACGAGACTCATGCGATTCACGGTGGCGGCTTCCCTCTTACACTCGCAACAGGCGAGCATGTGGGAGCCTTCATCATCATTGGACTACCTCAAGTAGAGGATCATCTCCTTGCGCTAGAAATCTTAAAGGAGTTCATTAATGGCAATTCTTAATGTGGAGATGCAGATGTGTATCTCCATTGCCGCACGTCCAAGCAATGTTGGAACTCGATTTCACAACTTTCTCTATGAAGAACTTGGCCTTAACTTTGTTTATAAGGGATTTGCGGTAGATGATGCAGAGGGCGCCGTGCGCGGAGTCCGTGCGCTCAAGATTCGTGGCGCAGCAGTCTCAATGCCACATAAAGAGAGTGTTATTCCCTTCATGGATGAGATGGACCCATCAGCTGCTGCAATTGATGCAGTCAATACGATTGTTAATACTGATGGATATCTCAAGGCATACAACACCGATTACACAGCAGTTGTTACAGCACTCGCCCAGCACAGCGTTGATAGAAACTCATCTGTCTTGGTCAGGGGATCTGGGGGAATGGCCAAAGCTGTGATCGCAGCCTTTAAGGATTCTGGCTTTGCAGATCTCACGATCGCTTCGAGAAATGAAGCAACCGGCAAGGCCCTTGCTCACAAGTACGGTTACGTCTGGCTCTCTGAGAGCGATTTAGAAAGAATCGATTCACGCCAAGTAATTGTGAATGTCACACCACTCGGTATGAGTGGTGGCAATGAAGGTCAACTTTCATTTCCAGAACGTCTCATCAGCGCAGCAGAAGTCGTCTTTGAAGTTATTGCGATGCCAATTGAGACACCACTGGTCATTGCCGCAACCGCTGCAGGTAAGGAAGTTATTACTGGCATGGAGATCATGGCTCTACAAGCTGCCATTCAATTTGAGCTCTACACAGGTATTACTTTGAGCGAAGATCAGGTGAGACGAGCTTCTGAGTTCTCCCGCCAGCCAGCATGACGCTCATTGAAAAGTATCTGCGCGCAAATAAGTAAAGAAGCAAGAGCGGTAGCGCCACAAGAACCGACCCTGCAGCAAGAACATTGGGGTCGGGAATGATTCTTGCAAATGCCCCTACCCTCGAAAGAGAGGTAGTAATCGGGAAGAATTGATCTCGCTTAAGCATCGACCATGCCCAGAAGAAGTCGTTGTAAATCCAGACGCTCATCGTGATTCCAAGTGCGGCGAGCGGAGCACGTAACATCGGCAGAATGATTGACCAATAATGTCGAAGCACGGAAGCACCATCGACCTGTGCCGCTTCCGACAGCTCTTTGGGAATTGATTCAAGTTGTGAATGTAGAACGAAGGTTGCGAATCCGGTTTGGAGAGCAATGTGAATAAGAATCACGCCAAGATAGTTGTCATAGAAGATTGTCTTACTGCCGAGAGCGCTTCCTACAAATATATAGAGCTTGAAAATCGGATAGTAAATAGTCTGTGCCGGGAGCATGCTTCCGGCGGTAAAGGCGAGAAGTAAGAGTTTCTTATATTTGATCTGATATTTCGAGATACTGAAAGCGAGCAAGCTTCCAAAGAGAAGAATGAAGAAAACACTTGGAACGAGAATGATGATCGTGTTTATAAAGTATTTAACAACCGCCATTTTCTCGAGCGCTGCGCTGTAATTCGTAAGCGAAAGCTTCTTTGGAAGAGTGAACATTCCATTGTTGAGGACCTCTGAATATGGGCGCAGAGATGACCAGAGCGTCCAGATAAGGGGCAGAAGCCAGAGAATTCCAAAGGTAATGAGTAGGGCTGAAATGACGCGGTCGCGACGAGCCTGCTTATCTCGGTACTGAAATGCACCCTGGCTCATGCTGTAAATCTAGCGGTAAAGTTTGCGCCATGGCTGAAAACCTTCGACTTCAATGCATCACTATCGATGCAGATAATCCTAAGAAGCTTGCAGATTTCTGGGCTGCAGCACTCGATTGGAAGATTACATACGAGGATGAGATTGAGGTCTGCCTTGAACTTCAAGATGGCAGCCCCGAAGTGGGTCGTATTCCAGATATTCTCTTCATCAAAGTTGCCGATAAGAAAGTTGTGAAGAATCGTCTCCACTTTGATCTTCGGCCACAAGATCAAATAGCTGAAGTAACACGACTTGAAGCACTTGGCGCATCCAAGGTTGAAATTGGCCAGAGTGAAGATCCTGATACATCGTGGGTAGTCATGGCCGACCCAGAGGGCAATGAATTCTGTGTGCTTCGGGCTCTGACTCAATGAGTGGAAATTTTGAAGAAGCTCGATCGGCATACAAAGTTGCTTACCCAAAATCGCCTTTCTTCGAGACATGGGTACCGAAAGATAAATTCCTATCAGCTGAATTTGATGCACTTGGAAACTTCGCCATAGGCCGAGAAGATGATGGAATCTACGGAATCGCACTTGGTGCAAACCCAAAGATTCCAAGCGATTGGAAGAGTTTTTCAATGGAGAGCCGTGGGATTTCTCAACTTCCCTCAGAGTTTAAAGCTGTCGTTGAATGGGATTGTTATTGGGCACCCACAACGGTTGGCCCAATTGTTGCTCCGGCACTTGCTACAGATGAAGAGATCGAAGTATTCCTAAAAGCGCATGCACCAGATTCTTCTGTCTTTCCTGGCAATAGTGAGATTCTCCAGTGGGTCGAAGTGAGAGATCAAGGGGCGCTGGTTGCAATCGCCGCCTTATGTCGATGGGAATCTGGCCGCGTTGTTATCTCTTCAGTAGCAACCGACTCGCAAATGCGTGGCAGGGGATTTGGAAAGGCGCTGATGGTTAAATGCCTCGATGCAGGCTCTCAATACGATGAAAAGTACCTCTCTTTAGGAGTTCGTCATCAGAATGAGAGCGCGCAGCGACTCTATGCCTCAACTGGCTTCAGATTGATGCATAACTTCACTTACTGCGAAAGACGGTAAACTCGCGCCATGTCCGAAACTGGCACCGTCGAGCGTCTGCGTCAATATCGCAAAACTTACTGGGCAATGCTCGTGTCATCAACGCTCAGCCTTATCGCATCCCTTGTTCTCTCTTACGATGCCGTCAAGCTAGCTGGATCTCCGGCGAGCAAGCTCTCCTGCGATATCAATGCGATTGTCTCTTGCGGCAAGGTCGCCAAATCATGGCAATCATCTCTTCTTGGCTTTCCCAATTCCTTCATCGGGCTGATGCTCGAACCTGTTGTTATTACTATTGCAATCGCAGGACTCTCACTTGTTCTCTTTCCTCGTAAGTTTATGCGCGTGGCACATGTGGGCTACGGACTCGGCCTGATCTTTGCGCTCTGGCTTCTCTCTCAATCTCTCTTTGTTATTCACGCTCTCTGCCCATGGTGCCTACTCGTGACAATCTCAACAGTCACCGTCTTCTCGACAATTACCCGCGTTGCAATCCTAGAAAATATTTGGAACCTTTCAGATGCACGTCAGCAGAAGTTCATTAATCTTCTCGATCGCGGTTGGGGTCGAGTCATCTACACATTTACATATGCAGTTCTCATACTCGGGATTTACTTCAAATATGGTCAGGATCTATTTTCATGAAAGCCTCATATAACGACCAGCGCGCAATTCTTGAAGTTCAGCTTCTCGATGATCAGCTAGCTTCACTTGTAAAACGCGAAGCGGGCATGCCTGAGACTGTTGCTCTTAACTCAACAGTTATCAAGCGCAACAATGTTCGCGATCTTCGAATCGCTGCAGAGACAGAGCGCGCCGATGTGAAGCGCGAACTCGCGCGTGCTGAAGGCGATGTCGAACAGATTGTTACTCGTATCCAGCGCGATGAGGCACGACTTAACTCAGGTACCGGAACACCGAAAGAACTTGAGCAGACTCAACATGAACTTGTCACTCTTGGCCTGCGCCGTGCAGAGCTAGAAGAAGCCGAACTCACCATCATGGTGCAGGTTGAAGGCATCACAGCTCGAATCAATGAGCTGACGGCTGAAGAAGAGAAGCTTGCAGTTGAAATTGCTGATCTCGAGATCAAGCGCGAGAACGCCCTGACTGTCATTATCGATGAGCGCAATATCGTTGCAGGAAAGCGTGAAAGCGCTGCTGCTCCCATTGCTCAAGAGCTCAAAGATCTCTATGCAAAATTAGCAGCTGATAACAATGGAAATGGCGCTGCCCTTCTCGTTGGAAATGAGTGCAAGGGATGCCACCTCACAATTAATACAACAGAGGTTGCGCGCATTGCGACTTTGCCGGCAGAAGAAGTTGTTCGCTGCGAACAATGCCGTTGCATCTTGGTGCGCGGTTAATTCATCATGGCTCGCACTTTTCGTCTCACCGCTGATGGTGGATCTCGCGGTAATCCAGGACCTGCAGGTTATGGCGCTGTGGTTTCAGAAAATGGAAAGATCCTCGCCGAACTCTTTGATGTCATTGGTATAGCCACAAATAACGTCGCCGAATACAGCGGTTTGCTCGCTGGTCTGACTCATATTCATAGCCTTGATTCTGAAGGCATCGTTGAAGTTTCAATGGATTCGAAGTTAGTCGTTGAGCAGATGTCTGGCCGCTGGCAGATTAAGCATGCAGATATGCGCGATCTTGCAAAGCAATGTCGCGATGCCCATAACCCTGCATTGATTACCTACAAGTGGATTCCTCGCGATGAGAATTCCCATGCCGATCGCCTGGCTAATAAGGCTCTCGATGGCGGCAGTGCGCATAAACCTGCTGCCGTTGTGCAAGAGAATTTTCTCACCGATCGTCTTCGCAGCTCTGAAGTTCCTACAATGATTTACTTTGTGCGCCATGGAGAGACAATCCTTACGCCAATGAGAAAATTCTCAGGTACCGGCCCACTCGATCCAGAGCTAATGGCCGATGGCTTCTTGCAAGCAGAGCGCGTTGCTCAAGAAGTAGCAAAACTTAAGCCAGATATTTTGATTGCATCACCATTGCAGCGAACACGTCAGACCGCCGAGGCGATTGCACGTTCGACCTCGCTCGAGATTATCTTCGATCAAGATTGGTATGAACTCTCTTTCGGTTCATGGGATGGGAAGTCAATCGAAGAGGTAAAGGCTGAGAGCCCTGAGGATTACCAAGCTTGGCTTAACTCATCCTCTCACCGACCAGGCGGCGGTGAGTCTTATGATGAAGCACGTATTCGTATCGAAGCTGCGATAGAGAAAGTTGTTGCTGAATACCCAGGTAAGAAAGTTGTTGTTGTAACTCATAACGGAGTCATTAAATCTGCGGCAAATATCGCAATTGGTGGCCCTAACGATGGCGTCTTCCATATGGATGCATCGCCTTGTTCAATCTCGTCGATTTCTATCTGGCCATCAGATGGACTTCGCGCACTGCGCTCATTCAATGAAGGTGGACACCACCGCTAAACCTGGGCTAATTCGGGTTTAAGCCATCATTTCACGAACAAGCGGAATCACCCTGGTGCCATAAAGTTCAATCGATCTCATCAACTGCTTCTGCGGCATCGGCCCATTGCAATATTTAAAGTCAAAGCGTTGCGCACCGACTGATTTAAGTGCGTAGACAATTTTCTTAGCAATAGTTTCAGGGGATCCAACATAGAGCGAACCGCTCTGTGCCTCTGCTAAAAAGTGTTCTTGCGTCGTTGGCGCCCAGCCTCGTTCGCGCCCAATCTTGTTATAGAGCGAGAAGTAGTTTGGCCACAATTCATTGAGCGCCTGCTCATCTGTATCTGCGCAATGTCCAGGTGAATGGATCGAGATTGGTTGCTCTGATTTTCCGAACTCTGCTAACCGGTTGCGATAGAGGTGGGCGAAGGGTGCAAAGCGCGCTGGATCTCCACCGATAATTGCAAGTGCCATCGGCGCTCCAAGACGTGCAGCACGAACAACTGATTCGGGAGTTCCGCCAACACCTACACGAACTGGGATAGCGCCGCGCTCTGTCTTGGGATAGACCTCTTGATCGATAAGAGGCGTGCGAATAGAGCCTGACCAATTAACCGGGGTTTCTTTTATTAATTCACTCAGAATCTGAAGCTTCTCCTCAAAGAGGATGCTGTAATCATCGAGGCTGTAACCAAAGAGCGGGAAAGATTCGATAAAAGATCCACGCCCTGCAGTGATCTCTGCTCGGCCATTGGAGAGGGCATCAATTGTTGCAAAGCGCTGGTAAACACGTACTGGGTCATCACTGGAGAGAACTGTGACGCCTGTACCAAGAACGATGCGCTTTGTCTTTGTTGCAATGCCTGCAAGAACAGTATCTGGGGCAGAGATAGCAAAGTCATCACGGTGATGTTCGCCCACATTGATGTTATCGATACCCAGCTCATCTGCAAGAACGGCTTGGTCTACAAGGTTACGGATTACTTGAGCTGCATGAATCGGCTGACCTGAGTCATCGTTCTGCATATCTCCAAAGGTGTCGAGGCCATACTTTAATTCCACAGTTCGCTCACTAGTTTGATATCTGCGCTACAGGTAGGCAATTTGTAGCCGATAAAATTGGTGTTCTGCTCATCAATTGTGCGAGCTGCATCCAT
>CANGLK010000033.1 GCA_947454735.1 Candidatus Nanopelagicaceae bacterium | reverse complement strand
TCGCTCTTGCGCTTTGGGGTCAGGTGAAGGTCTGAAAAATGAAGGATACGTATCGGGGCATGGCCCTCAGGTAGTACGGGAATTTCCGCTTCGCGGAGTACGTAACTCATGGAGTAGAGGCTACAGGGGCGTGAGAAGATAAGCCCATGGGATTAAAAGAGACGCTCCACGAAGATTTAACAGCCGCTATCCGCAGCAGTGACAAGCTTGTTTCAGGAACTATTCGCATGGTTCTGACTGCAATCACAAATGAGGAAGTTGCCGGCAAAGAGGCTCGCACACTCAGCGATGACGAGATCATCACCGTTCTCTCTCGCGAGGCGAAGAAGCGCCGCGAAGCACATGAAGAGTTTGCAAAGGCAGGCCGCACAGATAAGGCTGCAGAAGAGAAGGCAGAGGGCGAGGTAATCGCTAAGTACCTTCCTGCTCAGTTAAGTGAAGATGAGATTAAGAAAATCATCGCTGATGCAGTTGCATCAACCGGCGCTGCAGGACCTGCCGATATGGGCAAGGTTATGGGCGCAATCAAGCTACTTATTGCAGGAAAAGCTGATGGATCACTCGTTTCATCGCTCGTGAAGTCAACGCTCGCAGGAGGAAACTAATGAAGTTTGAATACGCAACTGTCCCATTGCTCTCACATGCAACAAAGCAGATTCTTGATACATGGGGTTCAGATGGATGGGAACTCGTACAGGTTGTCCCAGCACCAGGCGGCGAGCAGCTCGTTGCTTATATGAAGCGAGAGGTGAAGTAAATGTCAGTTGATGTTCGTGCAAAGCTTGCAGAGAAGGGCCTGACTCTTCCTATTGCTTCAAAGCCACTTGCTGCTTATGTTCCAGCAGTTCGTACCGGCAACATTGTCTTTACTGCAGGTCAGCTTCCAATGGTTGATGGCGCAATTGCTGCCGTTGGCAAAGTTGGATCAGATATCACTCCAGAAGAGGCGAATAAGCTTGCAGAGATCTGTGCCCTCAATGCACTTGCTGCAGTAGAGCTTGTAGCGCCAGTTGATTCAATCGTTCAGGTTGTTCGCATTGTTTGCTACGTCAACGGAGCATCAGGATTTATCAATCACCCAGCTGTTGCAAATGGCGCATCAGAGTTGTTTAAGCACATCTGGGGCGAGGCAGGAGTTGCAGCACGTAGCGCAATTGGCGTTGCAGAGTTGCCGTTGAACTCACCTGTAGAGGTTGAATTAACTGTAGAAGTTAAGTAACAGATTAACTATAACTGACTGGTCACAAACTGAGGCATGTCATTTCTCCGAATAGATTAATCGTAAAGTACTTCCGTGCCTAGAGAGAAAAGATATCTTAGTCTCGCTGTTGTAATAATTTCAGTTGCTCTGACTATCTCCTCTTGTGGTTTGAGCAAAGAAGAAAAGGCCTATAAAGAAAGTTGCGGAAAACTTCTCGCAAACTTGACAAATATGAACAAGTTTCCTACTACAGGGAACATAGATCAATTTGCAGATGCCGGTTATGTTTCTCTAGTCTCTGGCAAAGAAAACCGAGAGAAATTCAAAGTCGCCGCTCTTTCAAAATTTCCATTCCTATCAAGTGTGATAAACAAAGGGGAATGGCCAACTTCACAGCCAAGTCAGTACACCGGTATTTCACTACAAGCGTGGGAGATGGCTTTGGTTGGTACAGGATTCTCATTAGATATGAGCGAAACTGATCGAAGATACATTCTCGACGAAAAACCAGAGGCTTATCCAAAATTTGCGAAATTTGTGAATAAAGTAGCGAACGAAAAGGCCTGCGGCAGATTCGAAAACGAGAATATACGAGCAAGTAAGAAACAAAACTGGGACCTAAAGATAAAAGTTCAATGGTCTCAAGCTGAAAATATGATTCAAGATATTGGAAGTATGTTTGAAGCCATTTTGGCTTGCGATTCAATTGGCAAGTTTGAAGGAAATAAATGTTCTCAAGTAAATTACGTATCAAAAAATGATGATTACTCTGAGTCGAAGGTTTGTAATTCTCAAAAACTCTCAATCACTGAGTACTCAGGCGAACCCGGCGTATCGTGTGGAATTCTTTCGTTTACGATTTTTCAAGCTGATCTGGATACTGGAGCATGCCAAGCTTTGGGAAATTGGACCGATGCAAATGGAAATTCAAGAATAGCTATATTCGCCGGGTGCGGATTTGTGGAGAACTCTTCCTACAAACTAGCCGTTCGTCTCGGAAATAACGTTACATACACAACTAGATTAGGAACAGATAAGACAGTTGTTTCCTTCTCGCTTGTGAATTAGTTAAATTATTTTCCGCGCTTTTCGAGGCGCTCTACATCTGTAATCAATACAGCGCGACCATCGAGGCGTAGCCATCCACGACCTGCGAAATCAGCGAGGGCCTTATTAACGGTTTCGCGTGATGCGCCGACAAGCTGAGCCAGCTCTTCCTGGGTGAGATCGTGGTGAACAAAGAGACCTTCATCAGTTGCCTTACCAAAGCGTGTGCCCAAATCAATGAGCGCCTTTGCAACGCGTCCTGGCACATCTGAGAAGACGAGGTCGCCTACTGCCTCATTGGTACGGCGAAGGCGCTGAGCCAAACGTGCCAAGAGCTGAAGTGAGACATCTGGATTGTCACGAAGCCATGGGATTAACTTTTCGTGGCTAAGAGATAAGAGCTTTGCATCGGTCACTGCAGTAGCAGTCGATGTACGTGGTCCTGGATCGAAGAGTGAGAGTTCGCCGAACATCTCGCCTGGACCAAGGATTGAGAGAAGATTTTCGCGACCGTCACCGCTTGATGTTCCGAGCTTGAGCTTTCCATCCACGATTACGTAGACATGCTCACCTTCATCACCCTCTTTGAAGAGGATTCCACCTTTGGAGATCTTTACAGAGTCCATTGAGGCGCGAAGAGATGTTGCAGATGCATCATCTAGCGCAGTGAAGAGCGGGGCGCGACGTATAACTTCATCATCTTGTGGCACACCGGTACTTTATACCCGTGCCCGCCGATAAGGAAAGCCAGAAGGACGCTAGGGCTATTTATAAGGTTTTAACGAAGACTTACCCCGAGATTCGATGCGAACTCGACTTTAAGAATCCCCTCGAACTCATCGTCGCAGTGATCCTCTCGGCTCAATGCACCGATAAGCGGATCAACCAAATCACCCCAGCGCTCTTTAAGAAATATAAGAGTGCGAAAGATTATGCACGAGCACCTTTGCCTGAGATTGAAGAATATATTTTTTCAGCTGGTTTCTATCACGCAAAGGCGCGCCACCTCAAAGGTCTTGGAACGATGCTCCTTGAGGATTTTGATGGAGAAGTTCCCGCAACTCTGGAAGAACTGATTACGCTGCCCGGGGTTGGACGAAAAACAGCAAATGTTGTTCTCGGACATGCATTCGATATTCCTGGAATCACTGTCGATACTCACTTTGGTCGACTCTCACGACGATTTGGTTGGACAACCTCAACTGATCCAGTAAAGGTCGAATTTGAAGTTGGCGAACTTATTCCACAGAAGGAGTGGACAAATCTCTCTCAGCGAATGATTTGGCATGGGCGCCGTATCTGTCACTCTCGAAAACCAGCATGTGGCGCATGTCCTGTCGCTAAACTCTGTCCATCAGTAGGGATTGGCGAGATGGATCCTAAGAAGGCCGCTCTATTAGTAAAGACAGATAAGGACTTCAGATGAAACTCCGCACAACCACTGCCGTGGCACTTACTTCACTTTTGATCCTCACCTCGTGCGGAAATTCGATGCCAATAATTACCGGAGAAGTTGTTTCATGTAATCACATCGCTCTGGTTACCAATCACACCGAAGTGAGTACTCCCGAGTGTCTCGACAGTTCTGAAGGTGTCAATATCGCCGCTATCAAAGGGCCAGCAGTAATCAATGTTTGGGGCTCATGGTGCGACCCTTGTAAGAAAGAACTTCCATACTTCACTGAATTCTTCCAAACTATGGATCCGCAGATTCAACTCATAGGAGTCGATGTTGAGGAGAAGCGAATCGAAGATGGACGTATGTTTGCGCGTACACACGGCATTATGTGGCCAAATCTCTACGACGCTGATGGTTCAACGCGAAAGTACTTTGGAATGGGCGTTCCTGTCACCTGGTTTATCGACGGAGATGGGAAGGTTCTTTATAAGAAGATTGGTCCATTTAAGTCAACTGAAGAGCTTCGCACTATGACATTTAAATATTTTGGACTCCGCGGATGATCTTCGATCTCATATTCTCACTCATCGCACTTGGTGCTCTTATTACTGGCTATAAGAATGGGTTAGTCACAACCATCCTTCGAACAGCGTTCTTTATCGCTGGAGCCATCGCAGCGATGTATTTTGTAGTTCAATATAACAAGACAGGGTGGCTGATCGCAGCGATCATCACTGGCGCATATGCGGCAGCTTGGGTAGGTACACAGATTGCAAAGACGCTTAAGTTCACACTCATTCGTGGCCCACTTCGTTGGATTGATTCGCTTCTCGGAGCCATCTTCGAAATAAGTAAGTACGTCATTCTCTTCTACGTTATCGGAACCATCTTGCTCTGGGCGCCATGGATTCCAGGCCAGAACTCAGTTTCTGAAAGTAAGATCTACCTCCAGATAGATAAGCACGCTCCAGCAGTGATAACAGAGGTCCGCCAGAGGGTTGAAAAACTCCTGGCTAATCCTCGCTTGTAGCGCTCTTTAGCCCCTCTGAAATCAGCTTCATTACATTCGGATCTGCCAAAGTTGTTGCATCACCCACTACCCGATTTTCAGCGACATCCTTGAGCAGACGTCGCATGATCTTGCCGCTTCGAGTCTTTGGAAGTTCATTAACGACCATTATCTGACGTGGTTTTGCGATTGCGCCAATCTCCTTTGCCACATGGTTGCGAAGTTCCTTCACTAGCTCTTCACCTTCAACATGTTCAATTCCGCTGCGCAGAATTACAAATGCAACGATTCCCTGTCCGGTCATCGCGTCAGCAGCTCCGACAACAGCTGCCTCTGCTACTGCCTCATGTGAGACAAGGGCTGATTCAACTTCGGTTGTAGAGATACGGTGACCCGAAACATTCATCACATCATCGACGCGACCAAGCAACCAGATTGCGCCATCTTCATCTAACTTTGCACCATCGCCAGCGAAGTAGATTCCTTCCCAGCGAGACCAGTAAGTCTCTTTGTAGCGTTCTTCTTCACCCCAGACACCACGCAACATAGATGGCCAAGGTTGATCGAGGATGAGATAACCGCCATGACCATCACCAACTGGTGTGCCATTGTCATCGACGACCTTTGCACTAATACCTGGAATTGGACGCATTGCAGATCCTGGTTTTGTTGCAGTGACACCTGGCAGAGGCGAGATCATGATTGCACCAGTCTCTGTCTGCCACCACGTATCAACAATCGGACAACGCCCGCCACCAATTATCTGGCGGTACCAGATCCATGCTTCAGGGTTAATTGGTTCACCTACAGAACCGAGTAATCGAAGTGTTGAAAGATTGAATTGGTTTGGAAATTCATCTCCCCACTTCATCCATGTGCGAATAAGTGTGGGAGCTGTATATAAAATTGTTACGCCGTACTTCTCAATAATCTCGAAGATACGCCCCTTATGCGGCGTATCTGGCGTTCCTTCATACATCACCTGGGTCGAGCCATTGATCATAGGGCCGTAAACCATGTATGAATGGCCGGTTATCCAGCCAACATCAGCGGTGCACCAATAGACATCGGTGCGCGGTTTGATATCGAAGACAACTTTATGTGTGTAGGCAACCTGTGTGAGATAGCCACCGGTTGTATGAAAGATTCCCTTTGGCTTTGCTGTTGTACCTGATGTGTACAAAATAAAGAGCGGATGTTCGCTATCAAAGTATTCAGGTGTGTGAACTGATGGTTGGTGGTTAACAAGGTCATGCCACCAGATGTCGCGACCTTCAACCCAATCTGTCTCTTGCCCTGTGCGCTTTACAACGAGAACCTTTTCAACATTGGTCTCGCCTTTGAGCGCTTCATCAACTGCGGGCTTAAGAGCAAATGCTGCACCCTTTCTAAAACCACCATCTGCTGTAATAACTAATTTTGCATCTGCATCTTGAATTCGAGAGAGAAGTGCATCTGCAGAGAATCCACCGAAGACGACAGAGTGAATTGCACCGATACGTGCACAGGCCAACATCGCAACGGCTGCCTCTGGAATCAACGGCATATAAATGGCTACGCGATCTCCCGCAACAACGCCTAACTCGGTAAGTGCATGTGCAGCCTTGCTGACATTGGTGAGCATCTGCGCGTAAGAAATTGTCTGCGTATCTCCTGGTTCGCCTTCAAAGTGAAAAGCTGTGCGACCACCATGTCCCTCTGCGACGTGGCGATCGAGAGCATTGACGGATGCATTGATCTTTCCGCCAACGAACCACTGTGCAAAAGGTGGCTTCCAATCAAGGGTCGTATCCCACTTGCGCTCCCAGAGAAGTGCATCGGCCTGACGTTCCCAGAACTCAAGGCCATCGTGGTGCGCCTCTGCGTAGATGCTCGGCTGGGCGTTGGCCTCGGCAGCAAACTCTGGTGAGGGGGTAAATGAACGATCCTCAGTAGAGAGGTTTTCGAGAGATTCATTGCTCATAACCGTTGAGATTACAAGGCCATCCCCAGCCTGCATAGGGGTCTATCTCTCCACAGGAGGTTGGAAAGGGGCGCTGAGAAGGCTATTTCTAGTGAAATATCCGCCCCATGACTCTCATCACCTTCCTCAGCTACCTCCTCAAATTCCTCTCAAATCCAGCGCTTTTAAGCGCACTTTTGGCTGCAATCCAGAAGCTTCTCAAGTAACCAGAGGGTCGATTTTCGCTTACCTAGGGGTAGGTGGTTGGATTAGCCGTAAGCCTCGGTGAGCCAATGGTGCCTTCCGGATCGGGTTTACACCCTTCGATCTACCTATTGGAGCACATCATGCCAATTGCAACCCCTGAAGTTTATGCAGCAATGTTGGACCGCGCTAAGGCGGGTAAGTTCGCATATCCAGCGATCAACGTTTCTTCATCACAGACAGTTATCGGCGCTATCCGCGGTTTCGCAGAGGCAGAATCAGATGGAATCATCCAATTCTCTTGGGGTGGAGCAGAGTACGCATCAGGTTCAACTGTTAAGGATCAGGTTGCTGGCGCAGTAGCGCTCGCAGAGTTTGCACACGTTGTTGCAAAGAATTACAACGTCAACATTGCAATTCACACAGACCATTGCCCAAAGGAGAAGCTCGACACATTTATGCGTCCGCTTCTCGAGATTGGTGCGCAGCGCATCAAGGATGGCAAGGCGCCACTATTTAACTCACACATGTGGGATGGCTCAGCTGTCGACATGAAAGAAAACATGGTTATCGCGAAGGAACTTCTCGCGAAGTCAGTAGCAGCAAACACAATTCTTGAAATCGAAATCGGCGTTGTCGGTGGCGAAGAAGATGGCGTAGAGGCAAAGCACGATGCAAAGCTCTACTCAACACCTGAAGATGCTTTGATGACAATCGAAGCACTTGGCGATGGATCAAATGGTCGCTACATGGTTGCTGCAACATTCGGAAATGTTCACGGCGTATACAAGCCAGGTAACGTTGTTCTTAGCCCAGCAATCTTGAAGGATCTTCAAGATGCAGTTGCGACAAAGCTTGGCCAGGCTGCAGGAAGCAAGCCAATGGATCTCGTATTCCACGGTGGTTCAGGTTCACTTCTCTCAGAGATCCGCGATTCACTCGATTACGGTGTAATTAAGATGAATATCGATACAGATACTCAATACGCATTCACACGTCCAGTTGTAGATCACATCATGAAGAACTACGACGGCGTTCTCAAGATTGATGGCGAGATCGGAAACAAGAAGGCTTACGATCCACGCGCGTGGGGTAAGGCTGCTGAAGCAGGTATTGCAGCTCGTGTTGCACTCGCGTGCGAAGATCTTCGTTCTACTGGCACATCACTACTTAAGTAATTAATTAAACCTACGAGTCGGAAAGGCTTTATCCATGCCTGCATTAGTTCTACTGGGAGCACAGTGGGGTGATGAGGGCAAGGGTAAAGCTACCGACTTGCTCGGAGATCGCGTCGATTATGTTGTTCGTTATCAAGGCGGCAACAACGCAGGTCACACAGTTGTTATCGGAGATCAGAAGTACGCACTTCACTTACTTCCTTCAGGAATTCTCTCTCCAAACGTTATCCCTGTAATTGCAAATGGCGTCGTTATCGACCCAGCAGTTTTGCTTCAAGAGATCAACGGTCTCACAGAGCGCGGAATCGATTGCAGCAAGTTGGTTATCTCAACTAATGCACATTTGATTACTCCTTACCACCGCACTATCGATAAGGTTTCAGAGCGCTTCCTCGGTAAGTCAAAGATTGGTACAACAGGTCGCGGTATCGGTCCTGCATATGCAGACAAGATCAACCGCATCGGTATTCGCGTTCAAGATCTCTTTGATCCATCAATTCTTCGCCAGAAGCTTGAAGGCGCACTTCGCGATAAGAACCAGATTCTTATCAAGGTCTTCAACCGTAAAGATATTTCAGTAGATGATGTTCTAGCCGAGTACCTCGAGTATGCAGAGATTCTTCGCCCATACGTTGCAGATACAGTTTTGCTTCTCGACCAAGCGCTCAAGGCCGGTAAGCGCGTATTGCTCGAAGGTTCACAAGGAACTCTTCTCGATGTCGATCACGGAACATATCCATTCGTGACTTCATCAAATCCAACTGCTGGTGGTGCCTGCACAGGTTCAGGTATCGGTCCAACAAAGATCGAGACAGTTATTGGAATCGTAAAGGCCTATACAACTCGCGTCGGTTCAGGACCATTTCCAACTGAGCTCTTCGATGAAGATGGCGAGAAGCTGCGCACAATCGGTGGCGAGGTAGGTGTAACAACTGGTCGCGCACGTCGTTGCGGTTGGTATGACGCACCTATTGCTCGTTATGCGGTGCGCGTAAATGGCCTCACTGATTTCTTCCTGACCAAGCTCGATGTCCTTACCGGCTGGGAGCAAATCCCAGTATGTGTTGCCTACGAGATCGATGGAAAGCGCGTAGAAGAGCTGCCATCGTCACAATCTGACTTCCATCACGCAAAGCCAATCTATGAGTACCTCCCAGGTTGGAAGGAAGATATCTCTGGCGCACGAAAGATCAGCGATCTTCCAAAGAATGCACAGGATTACATCACCTTCCTCGAGAAGATCTCTGGCGCACCGATGAGCGCAATCGGCGTGGGTCCCGGGCGCGACCAAACAATCGTCGTAAAGGATTTCATCTAAGCCATGAAAATCCTCCTAGTTGGAAGCGGCGGTCGTGAGCACGCACTTGCACTAGGACTGCAGGCAGATTCTGCTTGTACAGAACTTCACGTTGCACCAGGAAATCCTGGCATTGCAGATTTCGCACAGGTGCATCCGCTCGCGATTTCAGATAATCAAGCCATTGCATCTCTTGCCCAATCTCTCGGCGTAGACCTTGTAGTGATTGGACCTGAAGTTCCACTTGTTAACGGAGCTGCAGATGCAGTGCGTGCAATCGGAATACCTGTCTTTGGACCATCAAAGGCGGCAGCTCAACTCGAAGGCTCCAAGGATTTTGCAAAGGGCGTCATGCGCGATGCAGGTGTTCCAACTGCACTGAGCTATACCTGCTCAACTCAGAGTGAAATAGAAAAAGCTCTCGATGCCTTCGGGGCCCCTTATGTGGTTAAAGATGATGGACTTGCAGCGGGCAAAGGTGTTGTCGTTACCAATGATCGTGAAGCAGCGCTAAAGCATGCACTGCAATGTAGCCGGGTAGTTATTGAAGAGTATCTAGATGGTCCTGAGATTTCATTATTCGGCATCTCCGATGGACGTAATATTTTGGCGATGCAACCCGCGCAAGATTTTAAACGCGCATATGACAATGATGAGGGTCCCAATACAGGTGGAATGGGTGCCTACTCACCGCTTCCTTGGGCACCAGATGAAATTGTTGAAGAGACCTATGAAAAAGTCTTAGCTCCGATGATTGCAGAGATGGCAGCGCGCGGAACCCCTTTCGTAGGCTTGTTATATGCAGGTCTTGCACTGACAAAGAGCGGCCTCAAAGTTATTGAATTTAATGCTCGCTTCGGTGATCCTGAGACGCAGGTACTTATTCCTCGCCTTAAGACTCCACTTGCAACTCTTCTTTATAACGCTGCAACAGATAATTTGGATGACACAGTTCTTCACTGGAGCGATGAGAGTGCAGTTACCGTCGTGCTTGCATCCGAAGGTTATCCAGAGTCACCGAAGATTGGTGCATCTATTGAGATCCCCGCATCATTGGGCACAACTGTTTATCACGCAGGCACCTCACATACATCTCAAGGATTAGTTTCAAGCGGTGGACGAGTACTTACTATTACTGGACTCGGAGAAAATCTCAGCGCAGCCCGTGAGAGCGCCTATCGAACAATCTCTAAAATTTCTTGCGAAAACTCTTTCTACCGTTCAGATATAGCACTAGCAGCAAGTGAGGGGAAGTAATCTAATGAGCGTATTGGCTAACCGTTATGCATCAGATGAGATGCGAAAGGTATTTGCACCCGAGCAGAAAATTATCGCGGAGCGCCAACTGTGGATTGCTGTCGCTCGCGCACAATCACAATTAGGCCATCCCATCGATGCAGCTGTAATTGCTGATTACGAGAAGGTCATCAACTCTGTCGACTTAGCATCTATCGATGCTCGCGAAAAGATTACACGTCACGATGTGAAGGCTCGCATCGAAGAGTTCAACGCTCTTGCAGGCCATGAAGCAATTCACGCAGGAATGACGAGCCGCGATCTCACTGAAAATATTGAAGCTCTTCAGATTCGCGACGGTCTCAATATCGTCCGCGACAAAGTTGTTGCTCTCCTTGCAGAGCTAGGTGCAAAATCTGCGCTCTATTCAGATCGCCCTATCGCAGGTCGTTCTCATAATGTTCCGGCACAAATTACAACGCTAGGAAAGCGCTTTGCATCAGCTGCCGAAGAGCTTCTCTATGCCTTCGAGCGCCTTGAGAGCCTACAAAACCGTTATCCCATGCGTGGAATTAAGGGTCCGGTAGGAACTGCGCAGGATTCAATCGATCTCCTTGGCTCATCTGATATTCATCAGAAGCTTGAAGCATCTATCGCAGCAGAACTTGGATTTGATCGAGTACTGGATTCAACTGGACAGGTCTATCCACGTTCACTCGATTACGAAGTTCTCACGACCTTGGTTCAGTTAGCGGCATCTCCATCATCGCTTGCAACCTCTATTCGCTTAATGGCAGGTGCCGAGTTAGTTACCGAAGGATTTAAGGCAGGCCAAGTGGGATCATCTGCAATGCC